>NZ_JBEYFP010000298.1:0-6980 GCF_040634455.1 Kitasatospora sp. NPDC007106 | reverse complement strand
CGCCCCCGCGCGCCCCCGGGGAGTTGCCCCCTGGGTGAGTCAATCCCCCTACGTACCGATTCCGACCTGCCACGGAGCCGCCACCGATGGATCTCGTCACTCCGCCGCCCGACCTGTACGGCCGTCCCCGGGACGACCGGTTCATGCGGTGGCTCACCGCGTTCGGAGACCGCTACAGTCCGGCGCTCGGCAGCCCCGGGCTGCGCCGCAGTCCCCGCAGGCCGGCCCCCGCCCCCGTCCCGCCGCTGCGCCTGGTGGTCACCGGCCACCGCACGGTCGCCGAGGACGTCGTCGCCGTGCACCTCGCCGAGCCCTCGGGCGGCCCGCTGCCGTCCTGGCAGCCCGGTGCCCGTCTGCTCCTCACCCTGCCGTCGGGCCGTCAGCGGCACTACTCGCTCTGCGGGGATCCCGCGGACCGGCACCGCTACCGGATCGCGGTGCGCCGGGCCGCCGACGGCGGCGGCGGGTCGGTGGAGCTGCACGACGAGGTCGCGGTCGGCAGCCGACTGTCCGCCGCCCGCCCGCGCAACGGCTTCGCCTTCTGCGCGGAGCCCGCGGTGCTGCTGCTGGCCGGCGGCATCGGCATCACCCCGCTGCTGCCGATGGCCCGTCAGGCGCGGTCGCTCGGCCTGGACTGGCGGCTGGTGCACACCGGCAGGACGGCCGCGGCGCTGCCGTTCACCGAGGAACTGCGCGCCCTCGACCCGGCCCGGGTGGAGATCCGCACGGACGCCCGCGACGGCGTCCCGGACGCCGCCGAGCTGCTCGCCCGTGCCCCACGTGGCGCGGCCGTCTACTGCTGCGGCCCGGCGCCGATGCTGGCCGCCGTCCAGCGGGCGTTCGACGCCTCGCCGGCCCGCGCCCTGCACTTCGAGCGGTTCGGTGCGGCGCCGGTCTCCGGCGGGCATCCGTTCACCGTCCGGCTGGGCGCCGCCGGTCCCGAACTCGCCGTCCCCGCGGACCGTTCCGCCCTGGACGTGGCCCGTGAGCTCCGTCCCGACCTGCCGTACTCCTGCAAGCAGGGGTTCTGCGGCACCTGCCGGGTGCGGGTGCTGGACGGCACGCCCGAGCACCGCGACCGCCGGCTGACCCCGGCCGAGCGCGCGGGCGGCGCCCTGCTGCCCTGCGTCTCCCGCGCGGCCGAGGGCGAGACCCTCGTCCTGGACCTCTGAGGAGCCCGCACATGACCTTCCCGTACGACGAGCGCGACCTCGCCAGGTTCCGCGAGACCCAGCAACTCGCCTACCACTGCGCGGAGCAGGTCGCCGCCTGGATCGAACCCGGCGTCACCGAACGGCAGGCGACCGCGCAGCTGCGCCGCTGCCTGGAGCGTGCCGGGGTACAGGACTACTTCCACGTGCCGTTCGCCTGGTTCGGCGACCGCACGGCCTTCCGGCACTTCCGCACCCCGCTGCAGTTCTTCGCCGGGAGCCGCCGGCTGGAGGAGGGCATGCCGTACGTGCTGGACTGCGCGCCGGTGGTGGACGGCTACACCGCGGACATCGGCTACGGCGGCAAGGTCGGCGAGAACCCGGTCTGGGACCGCCTCGCCGCCGACCTGAAGGTCTACCGGGAGCTGATCCTCGCCGAGGTCAGGGCCCGCAAGCCGCTGAACGAGGTGTACGCGGCGGTGGACGCCCAGCTCGCCGTGCACGGCTACGACAACCGGCACCGGGTCTACCCCGGCCGGGTGATCGGCCACCGGGTCACCCGGACGACCGCCCGCGGCCCGGCCGGCGTCACCCTCTTCGGCTTCGGCGTGCGTACACTCCAGACGCTCGGCCGGGAGCTGATCGGCGAGCGGCTGCACGGCCGCTCCCCGCTGTGGGCGGACGGCCGCTCGTCCCGGCACGCCCCCACCCCGGGCCTGTGGGCGGTCGAGCCGCACATCGGCTTCCGGGACGTGGGCATCAAGTTCGAGGAACTGCTCGTCGTCACGGACGACGACGCGTTCTGGCTCGACGACGACCTGCCGCACGTGCGGCGCTGGACGCTCCAGGAGGAGGCCGCATGACCATCCGCCGCCGCACCGTCCACTCCGGCGGGCTGCCGCTGGCCGTGTACGAGCAGGGCGACCCGGCCCGGCCGACCGTCCTGCTGGTGCACGGCTACCCGGACACCCACGCGGTCTGGGACGACGTCGCCGCGGACCTCGCCACCGACCACCACGTGGTCCGCTACGACGTCCGCGGCGCCGGCGGCTCCGGTGTGCCCGCCGCCCGGGACGGCTACCGGCTGGAGCACCTCGGCGCC
This sequence comes from Kitasatospora sp. NPDC007106, assembly GCF_040634455.1. Taxonomy (NCBI): domain Bacteria; kingdom Bacillati; phylum Actinomycetota; class Actinomycetes; order Kitasatosporales; family Streptomycetaceae; genus Kitasatospora; species Kitasatospora sp. NPDC007106. The sequence continues at coordinate 4,727 of NZ_JBEYFP010000298.1, read as the reverse complement.
GACCTGTTCGCCGTCGCCGACGCCGTCAGCCCGGACGAGCCGGTGCACGTGGTCGCCCACGACTGGGGTTCCATCCAGTCCTGGGAGGCCGTCACCGAACCCGGCGCGCACCGGCGGATCGCCTCCTACACCACCGTCTCCGGGCCGTCGCTCGACCACATCGGCCACTGGATCAGGCACCGGATGCGCCGCCCCACCCCGCGGCACCTGCGCCAGCTGCTCGTCCAGGGCGTGCACTCCTGGTACATCACGGCCTTCCAACTGCCCTACCTGGCACCGGCCGTCTGGCGGCTCTTCCTGGCCCGCGCCTGGCCGACGGTGCTGCACCGGATGGAGGCCGTCACCCCGCGGGCCGGCCACCCGCAGCCGACCCTCGGCCGGGACGCCGTCCGCGGGATCGAGCTGTACCGGGCCAACTTCCGGCCGGTGCTGCGCAGTCCGCGGGAGCGGCCGACCGAGGTGCCCGTCCAGCTGATCACCCTGGAGCGGGACCGCTACGTCTCCACCTTCCTCTCCGAGGGCCTGGAGCGCTGGGTGCCGCACCTGACCCGCCGCACCCTGGACGCCGGCCACTGGTCGGCGCTGCTGGAGAAGGGCGGCACGGTGGCCCGGTTCGTCCGCGAGCACGTGGCCCGGGTCGCCGCCGGGCACGTCCAGGGCCCGCCGGTGAGCGGCCGGCTCGCGGTGGTCACCGGCGGCGGCAGCGGCATCGGCCGGGCCACCGCCCTGGCCTTCGCCGAGCAGGGGGACCGGGTGGTGGTCTGCGACCTCGACCTCGCCGCCGCCGAACGCACCGCCGATCTCTGCGGCCTGGTCGGCCCGCGGGCGCACGCCCACCGGGTGGACGTCTCCGACGGCGAGGCCGTCGACGCCTTCGCCCGGCAGGTCGCCGCCGAGCACGGCGTGCCCGACGTGGTGGTCAACAACGCCGGGATCGGCCACGCCGGCACCTTCCTGCAGACCACCGAGAAGGAGTGGCAGCGCGTCCTGGACGTCAACCTCTGGGGCGTCATCCACGGCTGCCGCGCCTTCGGTGCCCTGATGGTGGCCCGCGGCGGGGGCGGACACATCGTCAACCTGGCCTCGGCGGCGGCCTACCTGCCGGCGAAGTCGCTGGCCGCGTACGCCACCAGCAAGGCCGGGGTGCTCATGCTCTCCGACTGCCTGCGGGCCGAACTCGCCCCGCACGGGATCGGCGTCTCCGCGATCTGCCCGGGCATCGTGGCGACCAACATCACCAGCACGACCACCTTCTCCGGCACCGACCCGGACGAGCAGGCCGCCAAGCGGGCCAAGGCCACCAAGGCGTACGCCCGCCGGGGCTTCCCGCCCGAGAAGGTCGCCGCGGAGATCCTCCGCGCGGTCCGCACCGGCAAGCCGGTCGTCCCGGTCACCTTCGAGGCCAAGGCCGCCCGCCTCCTCGGCCGCCTCAGCCCCGCCCTGCTGCGCCGCCTCGCCCGCCTCGACATCGGCTGACGACCCCGGGGTCGTGATATCGGATTGCATGGGATTCGATATCACGACCCTCGGGAGGTTGGCATGACGCGCACGGTGATAGACGTGGACGACGAGCTGCTGGCCGAGGCCGCGGAGATCTTCGGCACCACCACGAAGGTGGCCACCGTGAACGCCGCGCTCGCCGATGCGATCAAGCGACGGAAGCGGGAATCCTTTCTGAACTGGCTGGCCGAAGGCGGCCTGCCGGACCTGACCGGTCCGGTGGAGAGTGATTCGGAGCACCGGGCGGCATGACGGAACGCTTCCTGATCGACACCTCGGCGCTGGCCCGATTCCCCAAACAGGCCGTCCGCAGGGCAGTGGAACCCCTCCACAACGCCGGCTTGTTGGCCGTCTGTGCGGCCGTGGAACTGGAGGTCCTGCGCAGCGCCAGGTCGAAGGCCGAGGCCGAGCGGATCCGTGACGAGATGCGCGGCTTCGACCGGCTGCCGACGACCGACGAGGTCTGGGACCGGGCGCTGGACGTCCAGGTACTGCTCGTCGGCGCGGGCAACCGGCGGGCAGTGTCGGCGGCCGACCTGGTGATCGCCGCGACGGCGGAGCGCCACGGCGTCACCGTGCTGCACTACGACGGCGACTACGACATGATCGCGCAGGTCACCGGTCAGCCGACGCAGTGGGTCGTGCCCGCCGGTGAGGCCGACTGACCTCCGGGGCGGCCGGGTCAGGACTGGGCGGTGAGGCGGGCGAGGCCGGCCTGGAGTTCCTGGGCGGTGAGGCAGGGGGCCACCTCGACGTCGGCGCCCATCTCCATCCAGAGCGGTTCGACGAGGGGGATCAGGTCGGCCTCGTCGGTGACGTCCACCACCATGACGAGGCCGCGGCGGCCGTGCAGCGGGTAGAAGTAGGCGGCTTCGGGCTTCAGGACGGTGAGAATCTGCTCCATCGTCTCGGGCATCTTCCCCTCCGCGATCACCGCGTTGGCACGTTCGGTGTCGATCGAGGCCTGGACGAGCATGCGCATGGCGGTGGTCCCTTCGGCACGGACGACGACCGGCCCTCCGCACGAACCCCGCCGGGTGGGGGCGGTCCTCAGGTCTCCAGCGTCGCGCCGCCGATGCGGCCCCGCACCCGGACCGCCCGGCCCGTGCTCAGGCGGCGTGCGGCCGCGGCCGGTGCTTCGGCTCCGGCTCCGGAGCGACCGCCGTGAGGTCGTGGTGGATGGGGCCGTCGCCGGCGGAGAGGGGCAGGCAGCTGCCGCCGCGGCGGTGGGCGACGATTTCGGCGGCGACGGAGACGGCGGTCTCCTCGGGGGTGCGGGCGCCGAGGTCGAGGCCGATGGGGGAGCGGAGGCGGGCGATCTCCGCCTCGGTGAGGCCGGTCTCGCGCAGGCGGGTGTTGCGGTCGCGGTGGGTGCGGCGTGATCCCATGGCGCCGATGTAGCCGACGGGCAGGCGCAGGGCGCGCTCGAGCAGGGGGATGTCGAACTTGGCGTCGTGGGTGAGGACGCACAGGACGGTGCGGCCGTCGATGCGGTGGTGCTGGGTGTCGAGGTAGCGGTGCGGCCAGTCGACGGCGATCTCGTCGGCGTCGGGGAAGCGGCGGTGGGTGGCGAAGACGGGGCGGGCGTCGCAGACGGTGACGTGGTAGCCGAGGAACTTGCCGATGCGGACGACGGCGGCGGCGAAGTCGATGGCGCCGAAGACGATCATGCGGGGGGCGGGGACGTAGGACTCGACGAAGACGGTGACGGTGCCCTGGTCGGTGGGGTCGCAGGGGCGGCCGTCGAGGGCGAGGACGACGGTGCCGGTGCGGCCGGCGTCGAGCATGGCGCGGGCCTCGGCGACGATCGAGCGCTCCAGCGACAGCGTGGTCGGCCCGGGCGTGGCGGCGGCCGCGGAGGACACCGGGGAGAGGCCGCCGTGGTGGGCGTCGGCGGTGACGGCGACGGCGGCGCCGAGCAGGGCGTCGGGGCCGGAGACGATCCGGGCGAGGGCGACGGGGGTGCCGGAGGCGATGTACGCGATGCCGGTGTCGATCGCGGGGTCGGTGCCGGGCACCACCGGCTGGACGAGGACGTCGAGGATGCCGCCGCAGGTGAGGCCGACGGCGAAGGCGTCCTCGTCGCTGTAGCCGAAGCGTTCCAGGACGGGTTCGCCGGTGCGGATCGCCTGCTGGCAGAGGTCGTAGACGGCGCTCTCGACGCAGCCGCCGGAGACCGAGCCGATCGCCTCGCCGCTCTCGTCGACGGCGAGGGCGGCGCCGGGGTCGCGGGGGGCGCTGCCGGAGACGCCGACGACGGTGGCCACGGCGAAGGAGCGCCCGGACGCGTGCCAGGCGTGCAGTCGTGGGGCGATGTCCTGCATGTGGGGCGGTCCTCCGAAGGCTGATGGGAAGGTGGGACGGCGGGTCCCGGGCGCGTGAGTCGACGACCCGTGTGCCGTCAGGCGGCGAGGTGGGAGAGGTCGACGGTGGCGCCGGTGTAGAGGCTCTCGATGGGGATCCAGCGGGGGGAGACGGCGAGCGGTGTCTCGGTGCGGACGGCGGCGGCGCCGGTGTGGCGGGGGCCGCAGGGGATGTCGACGACCGTCCAGCCCGGCGGCCAGGCTGCGGCGTCGGCGCCGAGGTAGTCCTCGGCGAGCGGGCGGCCGAGTCCTGTGCCGAGTCCCTTGAGGTAGGCCTCCTTGCGGGTCCACAGCTGGCCGAAGGCGGCCCGGCGGAGCGGCTGCGGGACGGCCTCGATCTCGGTCCGCTCGTCGGGGTGGATCGCGGTCGAGCACACCTCGACGGTCGAGGCGCGGGGTACCTGTTCGACGTCCACCCCGATCGGGGCGGAGGCGATGCCGACCAGGGCCATCCCGCTGCTGTGGGAGAGCGAGAAGTGCACGGCGGAGTCCGGGACGGAGAGTGTCGGCCGGCCGTGCGGCTTGTCGCAGCAGGGGCACGGCTGCCGGGCGAACTCCAGTTCGGCGGCGGGGTGGTGGAGGTAGGCGCCGAGGAGCCGGCGCAGCGCGATGTGGGCGGAGGCGTAGAGGAATCCGCCGGTCTGGCGGCGGCAGGCGCTGGCCCGGGCGAGTTCGCGTTCGTCGAGTTCGGAGAGGTCGAGGGCGCCGGTGATGTCGTCGGGGTGGGGTTGGCGGAGCAGCCAGAGATCCACCCGGCCGTCGCCGAGCGGTGCCGCCGCGGCGGCGCTCACCCGGTGCCCGTCGGCGGCGCTCACCCGGTGCCTGCCGGTGCGGCGAGGGGCCGGGCGGGCGCGTCCGCGAGGG
>NZ_JBEYFP010000297.1:0-7002 GCF_040634455.1 Kitasatospora sp. NPDC007106 | reverse complement strand
AGTAGTGGGCGAAGACGTCCGGGCCGCCACCCTCCTGCTCGATGAAGCCGAAGCCCTTCTCCGCGTTGAACCACTTCACAGTGCCATTAGCCATAAAAAAATCTCCTAAACAAGGGCTGTTCGATACCCGCACGTGCGGATATCGAGTCGCCGCGGAGCACCCACCCGGAAAGATCCGGGAAACAAAAATGCGCCTGCGATACATCAGCAGGCGCACACAAAGTTCATGGGAACCACTACTGCAACTGAAACGACTGTAGCAGGTCGAGGCGTGCCGTGGGGTGAAAATTTCGCACCAGGTTTTGTGCAGGTCCCGTCCTCGGCTTCCGGGCCGGTGCTGGAGGGCACGTCAACTAGCTAAAGGGAAAGGCTGGTTGACGCCATCCGGCGGCTTCGCCCTGCCGGCGGCACTCTTCTGCAGGAGGTGTCGGTCGGGGAGTGCGCGCTTCCGATTTCGGGGACCGCGCCCGGGGCGGACGGCCCCCGTGGCCCTCCGCATCACGTTTTTTCGAACAGCCGCATCATCCCGCTTGCTGGCGCATACTTGTAAAAATGACCGACCATTCCGCTCGCCGTCCCCTGCCCACCAGCCCCTTCAGGACCCGGGCCGAAGCTCCGCAAAAGCGGTTCGCCGTCGGCGACCGGGTGACCCACGACGCCTACGGCCTCGGCCGCGTCATCGGCGTCGAAGGCGACAGCAACACCGCCGTCCTCGTCGACTTCGGATCGCAACAGGAGCGGATCACCCCGCCGTACGCCCCCATGCACAAACTCTGATCCCACGGGGGACGGGCCCCGCCCTCGTCGCTCCACGGCCGTGGGCTCCTTCGTGCAGCGGATCGCCCGCTGTTCCCCGTCCGCCCGGGTCGGCGCCATCGGCACGCACCCGTGGACCGCGACGGACCACGCGGCCGGGACGGCGCAGGCGCGGCACCGGACAGGCGGTCGGAGTTCGGATCCGTCCCGGATGCCGGTACGGGCGGGCACGGCGGCCGGGTCACGTCCCGCACGCGTCCGGCACCGTGGCCGGGCTGCTCAGTTCGGTGGTACTCGGAGCGCGAGGAGGGCTGTGTCATCGGTGCTGCCGGGGGGTACGACTCGAAGGATCTGGTCGCAGAATTCCTCCAACGGGTGCGCCGCCATGCTGGCGGCGTGGCGGCGCAGCCTTTCCAGGCCGGCGTCGAGGTCGGTGCCGGGGGCTTCGACGAGTCCGTCGGTGAACAGCAGCAGTGTCGAGCCTGCCGGTAGGTCTTCGGTGCCATTGGGGCGTTCGGGGTCTCCGCCTGCTCCGAGGATGAGTCCCTGGCCGGCCTCCAGGTAGCGTGCGGCGCCGCTGTGGGACGGTGTTCCGGCGGCGGGTAGCAGTAGGGGCGGCGGGTGTCCGGCGCTTGTCCAACGCAGTCGCCAGGGCCCGTTCGGGCGTTTCTCGGTGTAGGCGAGGACCATGGTGGCCATGGGGATGTCGGTCAGACTCGTCATCGCGTCGTCGAGCCGCGTGACGACGGCAGCCGGCTCTTCGTGGCGGTCCCAGGCCAGCGTGCGCAGGATGTTGCGGAGCTGGGCCATCCGGGCTGCGGCCTGCAGGTCGTGCCCGATCACGTCGCCGATGACCAGTGCGGTCGCGCCACGGCTGAGCGGAAAGGCGTCGTACCAGTCGCCACCGACCCGCGAACCGGCCGGAGCCGGCTGATAACGGGCGGCCAGCTGCATGCCCGGACCGCGCGGCAGTTCGGTCAGCAGGTGGTGCTGCATGGCGGTCGCGATGTCGCGCTGTTCGCCGAACAGGCGGGCGTTGTCGATGGCCACCCCCGCCCGGTGGCCGATGTCGGCGAGCAGGGCGAGCTCGCCCTCGGCGAAGGGACGCCCCGCACCGGTGCGCACCGCCGTGATCGCCCCGGTGACCTCGCGGGCGCTGCTCAGCGGAACCACGGCGGCGGAGGTCGCGCCCAGCGCGCGCAGGAACCCGGCTTGGACCGCGGCAAGCGGGGCATCGGGTGGTTCGGCCATCTCCCGCGTGCCGAGCACGAGGGGTTCCGCGCCTTGCAGCACCCGCACCAGCGCGGAACGCGAGAGGGCCGTGGGCGGTGGCAGCGGACCCCGCCACGCCTCAAGGGCGGAGTCCCGCCCGGACGGACCGAGAACGGCCACGCGGCGGACCTCGCCGTCGGGGGTCCGCAGATCCACGGCCACCCAGTCCGCCAGCTCCGGGACGAGTAGTGGGCCGAGCCGGTCCACCGCCTCCTCGACGTCCAGTGTTTCCGAGAGCACCTCGGTGATCGCGCCGACGAGGGTCAGCCGTTCGGTCAGGTCCTTGAGGAGGCCCACCTGGACGGCCTCCGGCCCGACGGGCGCACTGCTTCCCGCAACGTCGGCGAACAGCACGGCCATGCCCACCGGTCGGCCCCCGGCCATGACGGGCGCCGCCGACCAGCGCACCGGCAGGGCCCTGCCGTCACCGGTCAGGAAGGCATCGCTCGCGCCCCAGGCCGGCCGCCCGGTTTCCACGACCGCCAGCAGCGAACACCGCGCGCGCGGAACGGCGGCACCCTCGGGACCCCGGTGCAGCAACTCGTGCGCATCCGCTCCCGTCATCGCCGCCGCCCCGCGGCCCAGCAACTCCTCGGCCCGCGGATTGACGGCCAGGATCCGCCCGTCCGCATCGATCAGCAACACCCCGGCCGCCAGCCCTCCGAACGCCGCGGCCAGCAACCGCTGCTCGTCTTCCCAACTGCCGTCGCCGGGCACCATCGCGCCGCCAGCCCGCCTACAGCCGCTGCTCTGGGCCGGAGGTCGCCGGTGCTCCGGAGCCGCCGGTCACCGGCGCGTACGCATGTGCCCGATCCACCGGCGCACGGTGGTGCTGCCCGCTGTACCGGCCGAGGGACCGGGTTTGCGCACCGATCGCCCACTGCAGCTCGGCGCGTGCTTCCGTCTTCGGCGACAAGCCCGGAGCCGAAGATTCATTCGCTGCCATCACGTCCCCTCTCGCGGTCCGCCCTGGGGTCCGGCACTCACCATCCACGGTGACCTCAACGACTCCGCACTGCGACCCGGCGGGAAGCGGTGGCCCGGGCAGGATCGACTGTCCCGTAGTGCGCACGACTGCAAGATCCTGCGCATGAACAGCCACCCCGATCACCGAGGCCCGCGCCAGGACGGGGGTGCCGACGCGGCAGGTCAGCGCCGAGCAGGAGCACGTCGCCGCAAGGCCGCGGCGAGGCCGTCCCTGCCGTCCCGCACGACGAACCACGGCGCCGGATCCTCGCAGAGAGCGGGTGACCCACCGCTTCGCACGGAGACCACTTCTCGTGCGGTCGGGAAGTACGCCACTGCCGACCGGGACGGCATCCAGCAGGTCTTCCACGCCGTCGACCTCCTCGCCGAAGACCCCTGCCCGGCCGGCGCCTTCACCGTCGGGGCCGGCGGCATCCACCGCACTCCGGTCGGCTCACGGGTCCAGTGCCGTATCCACGAGCAGACCGTCACCGTCACGGTCTTCCACCCCGGTCGAGTCCGACCGCCCGGACGGCACCCGGTCTGCCCGTCCCACCCGGCTGACGCTTGCCTGCGGCCCGCGTGCCGCAAGCCGCTCCCGCGGGCTCCGGTCGTGCGCCGCTCGAGGGTTCATACCGGCGTGGCGGCGAGCAGGACGGTGGCGCGGTCCGACGTCAGCACACCGAGGGTGTAGCCGTCGTCGTCGACGACGGGCCATACCGTCAGGTGCTTGATCCGCATGGTGATCGCTGCGAGGGCCAGGTCCATGGTCGGCCGGGCGAACGGGCCGTGCTGGTGCGTGGTGGAGCTGATCGCGGTCCGTTCGGTGTACCAGGAGCGGGTCAGGAACGGTCGCAGTCCCGCGCGGGTGACCAGCCCTTCGCAGCGGCCGTCGTGGTCGCGGACGAGCAGGTAGTCGACGGGGACGCTGCGGATGACGTCGTTGGCCCGGTCGACGGTGCTGTCGTCGGCTATCTGGTAGTCGCAGGGTTCCATGGCGTCGGCGACCGTGTGGCCGTGGCCGGGCCGTGCCGACCGGAGGGAACGAGTGGTCACGGTGTTCACCGCTTCCCGTCTCCGGGCCCACGTGGTCTGCCCGGGAAATCCCTTCACCCAGAACGAAGCCGGAACGGGTTCCGGGATGCGGAAGGCCCTGGATGTCTTCGAGGCTACTCCTGCTCCCGGTCCGGGCGGCCGGGCGCACCGTCGCCGCGGAGTACGGTTGAGACAACCGAGGACATTTTGCACACCGGCATCAGTGCCGACGTCGCCCTGGGTCATGAGTGGTCCCGCGTGGACCGGACGGGCGGCCCCGCATGATGCCGATCCCCCTCCCTGTTCCCTCCTCTCCCGGGCCGTGGTCGGTGCCCGGGGCTCCGACGTTGCCCCGTCTGGCCCTGGAACCGACGATGTTGCGGCAGGGTGTCTTCGACGGTGCCTGGTGGCCCCGTTCCCATCACGTCCTCGCCGAACTGCCGGACCTCATCACCGCGCTCGCCGCCCATCTCGGACGCATCGTCCGGGTGGGCCTCGACACCCCGGCCTGGGAGGGCGTGCCCCGCACCCTCGTGGTCGACGGCACGGTGATCAAGATCGGCCGGTTCGCCGGCAGCGATGCGACGATCAGCCTCACACGAGGCTTCCAGGACCACTTCCTCCTCCTGGTGGTGCCGCCCGGCACCCAGCCGGAAACAGCCTCCTCGGCGATGACGGGAGCCGCAGCAACCGGCAACCACACCCCAGCGGCAGAACTCCTGCACGGCTGACCGGACAGGCCGTACCCCGCGCAGTCCGACCGCCGAGCGGCATCGCCGTCACGGACTCCTCAAGACCGGTGCGGCCGCGATCGGCAACTGACCGCCCGTCGACCGGTTCGCCGACCGAGGCCACGAACCGGTGGCCGTCCCCCAGCCCGTACACCGGATTCCGGGTAACCGTGCCAGCCAGGTGTCGTGGTGATCGACCATCAAGATGGAACAGACCGGTCTCCACGACGGTGCCGCAGGCCCCGGTCCACCCGACAGCTCGACCACCGCACGACGCACTGCACCGGCGGCGACCCCGCACGCACGAACGGTCCCGGGAAGCGGTACTCCGGGCCGACACGTGAACGGCAACGGCCGCAGCGGTGGCGTAGGGGCGGGCGGTAGACCGTTGCCGCCTCGTCGGCGCCACGCTCGCCGGGATCCGATCCTCCGAACGCCGGCCACCGGCCGGGCCGGGGCGCACCCGTGCCGATGCAGGGTTCGCCGTGCTCGGTCCGCCGCTGCGTGGTGTGCCACGACACCCGGGAGGAGGCGCCGGCCGTGACACAGCCGGTGTCCCCGAAGCCCGTGCCCGCACGTCACTCCGGGCCCGTTCACGTTCACTCCGTGCCGCGTTCGGGAGCTGCGCGAGCGGCCCCTGCCTCAGCTCCCCTCCTGTTTTCCGGCCGTCGTTCGGATACCCGGGCGAGCACGACACCGCCACTGTTCCTCATCTCCGGGGCCGGCCTTCACGGCATCCACCGGCTCCTCGTGCGGGCGCCCGGCGCTGACGCGGCCCTCGCGGCCACCGGCTCCGGGTCGGCCTCGACGCCGATTGCCGCAAGGAGGTCCTGCCGGTCCGCCGTGTCTGCACCCACCATCCGAGCTGCCCGCCCTCGAGCACCCTCTCCACCGGCACAGGTCGGGGCCGATGAGCGGCGTAGTGTGGGAGGCAGTGTTCGGGGCTTGTCGATCCCGGCTGCCATGTCGGCCTCGTCCTGGGTGCGCGGAACCGGCAATGGGACGGCGCCGGGACGGGATTCGGTGACGCCATGACCGCCAAGAAGCACCCGACAGTCCCGGATGCCGTCGAGAACCGCAGGCTGACGGTCGCTGACGCGATGGAGCCCTGCGGGCCGCGCATCACCGGGGGCGCCGGCCTCGAGCAGGCCGAGCGCCTCCTCACCGATACCGGCGCCGCCTACCTGTCGGTGTGCACGGACGACGGCCGGTGCCAGGGCCTGGTGACCCTCGCCTCGCTCGCCCCGTTCCTCGCCTGCACCTGGTACACCGCCCACTCCCAGGTCAGCGACGCGACGCGCCACCGCGAACCGTTCGCCTGGCCCACCCTGTCCCTCTCCCTCGCCGCGGCGACCATGCACGTCCGACGCCTCGACCTGTGGCCCGTCGTCGATGACGACGGCCGGCTCCTCGGCATCCTCACCGGTACCCGCGTCACCGCCCTCCTCGCTGTCCCCAAGTCCTGAGCGGACGCGCCCCGGGGAGATCCGACCCGTCGGACGCACCGGCTGCGGGTGCGCGCACACGTGGTGCTGCACGCCGCGCGTGGACGCCCCAACGCCTGCACCCCACCTGCACCAAGCACATCCACCGAGCACATCCACCAAGCCCGGTGTCGCCGGGCCGGGGAACGAAGAGCGGGATCCCTTCCGGCATCTCCACACGGCGGACCCGCGTGCCGCGGGAGAGCTGCGGGAAATGCGCGGTGAGGTCGCCTCCCCGGCACAGCTCCGGACCCTCCGCACGGCCGGCGACGGCGCCTTCCGGCTGGTCGTCGACCTCATGAGCGGCTGCGGGCTGCGCCACGGCGAAGCGTACGCCGTCAACATCGACAACGTCGTCGCCGACGACGTCCACCGGGTCACCGAGCAGGTCAACCGGACCACCAAGCACTATGCGCCGCTCAAGCACCGGGCCGCCGGCGACTACCGCGACGTCCCGCTCCCGGCCCGCACCAGGCAGAGCATCGCGTGGTACGCCGACACGTACGGCACCGTGGACGGCTACCTCCCGTGCCACCCGCAGGACATCACGAGGCCGTTCCAGCACTACTCCATCAACAACCAGGCGTGTGCCCAGGCCCGGCAGCTGCTCGCCCCGCAGAGGTCCGCGGTCGACGCCCTCGCCCTGCTGCTCGCGAGGGAGCTCAGCGGTGCCCCTTCACGTGCGCGTCACCGAGGCGCCGGCCGACGCCTCGGTCATCCGCTGACGACGCCTCGGCCGGCGTCGCGGTCCGGCAGAC
>NZ_JBEYFP010000296.1:0-7007 GCF_040634455.1 Kitasatospora sp. NPDC007106 | reverse complement strand
CGCGAGCTGGCCGCGGCCGCGCAGGCGGCGGTCTTCGGCACGCCTGTCCTGCCCGCCCCGGCGGCTCCCGTCGAGAGCGTCCGGCACATGGCCGACCGGCTGCCGGCCGCCGCCTGAACGCAGCACGCCGAAGGCGGGTGCCGACGGCGACAGCGCCAGCGACGGCGACGGCGACGGCTCAGCGGGCCACCGCGATCACCTCGCGAACGGTCTGCGGGTCGTCGAGCAGCCGCAGCATCCGCCGGGCGACCTCGGCCCGCGGGACGGTCCAGCCGCCGCGCACGTTCTGCCCGAGGGCCGTCCGGGAGGTGCCCGTGGCCGGTCCGTCGGTCAGGCGGGGCGGGCGGACGACCGTCCAGTCCAGTCCGCTGCCCCGCAGTTCGTCCTCCATCCGGGCGAGGTCGGCGTAGTGCGGCCGGAGCGCGGCCTTGACGGCGGGTCCGAAGAGGTGGCGCATCAGGAAGCCGTCGCCGGGGTCGTACCGGGGCGGGGTGGGGCGGCCGGGCGAGGGCACGGTGCCGACGGGTGCGGCGCTGACCACGACGATCCGCCGGGTGCCGGTGCTGCGCATCGCGCGGACGAGGGCGCGGGTGCCGCGCTCGGCGACGCCCGCCTCGGCGTTGGAGCGGGCGCCGAGTCCGGAGAGCACGGCGTCGGCACCGGCGACGGCGCGTTCCACGGCGGCCGGGTCGGGGTCGGCGAGGTCGGTGGTGACGACCCGTATCCGGTCGGACGCCCGTTGCTCGGGGGTCAGCCGGTCGGGGTTGCGGACGAGCACGGTGGCCTGGTGGCCGGCGGCCAGCGCCTGGTCGAGGAGGTGGCGGCCGATGCCGCCGGTGGCGGCGACGACGGTGATCTTCACGGTGGTCTCCCTGGTCCGGTCCGGTCCGGTCTGTTCTGGTCTGGTCTGTGGGGCCCTGGGCCTCAGGGGATGCGGGTGAGCTTCTCGGGGTTGGTCACGAAGTAGATGTCGCGGACGTGGTCGCCGTCGGCCGTCGGCTCGACGACCAGCACGGCGAACGGCTCCTCACCGGCGAACAGGACGGCCGAGGGGTCGCCGTTGGCGCGCGCCCAGCGGACGTGCAGGGTGGCGGCGTTCCGGGCCGCGCCGGCCATCAGCGTCCGGGCGACCTGGTCGCGGCCGTGCACGGGCAGCCGCCCGGCGGCCGGGGCGCGACCGCCGCCGTCGGCCCACAGGGTGACGTCGGGGGCGAGCAGGTCGAGCAGGGCGTGCAGGTCGCCGCCGCCGACGGCCGCGGCGAACCGCTCGGTGACGCGGCGGCGCAGCGCGGCGTCGGTGCGGTAACGGGGGCGCCGGGCGTGCACGTGCTCGCGGGCGCGGTGGGCGGTCTGGCGGACGGCGGCGGGGGTGCGGCCGAGCAGGTCGGCGATCTCGGTGTGCTGGTAGCCGAAGACCTCGTGCAGCACGAAGACGGCCCGTTCCAGCGGTGAGAGCGTCTCCAGGACGACCATCAGGGCCATCGAGACGGATTCGGCCCGCTCGGCCTCCTCCGCGGTGCCGGCGGGCGGTTCGGCATTGGCGGGGGCGACGAGCGGTTCGGGCAGCCAGGGGCCGAAGTAGGTCTCGCGGCGGCGGGTGACCGCGGCGCGGCGGGCGAGTGCCTTGTTGACGGCGATCCGCACCAGGTAGGCGCGGGTGTTGTCGATCCGCGCGGTGCCGCGGCCGGACCAGGCGAGCCAGGTCTCCTGCAGCACGTCCTCGGTGTCGGCGACGGTGCCGAGCATGCTGTAGACGATCGAGAAGAGCAGGTCTCGGTGGTCGACGAAGTCCTGGGTCGTCCCGTCGCCGTCGTCCGTGCTGCCGGTCGCTGCGGTGCCGGTCATGGTGTGCCTCCCGTGTGCGGTCACCGATCGAGAGCAGCACAGGGGGCCCGGGTGTGACATCCACCCCGCCGGATGTGACCCGGGTCTCACCCGGCTACCCCGCGCGGCGCCCGGCGGGCCGATACTGGCGGGGTGGACGAGGCGGTGGTGGACGAAGGTCCCCGGGTGCGGCCGACCGGGGCGATGGCGCGGTACGCGGCCTGGTACTCCGGGTACCGGCAGGCCGGTCTGCCACCGGGCCGACACCGGGGCCTGCCCTCGCCGTGGCTGACGCTGATCTTCACGCTGGACGACCCGCTGACGGTGGCGGTGCATCCCGAACCCGGCCGTGGGCCGCAGGACTACACGGCGCTGCTGGGCGGGCTGCACACCACGCCCGCGCTGATCACCCACCCCGGGCGGCAGTCCGGTATCCAGGTGGCGCTGGACCCGCTGGCTGCGCGACCGCTGCTGGGCCTGCCGGCGGGCGAGCTGGCGGGTCTGGACCTGCCCGCCGAGGACCTGCTGGGCCCGCTCGCCGGTGAGGTCCGGGAGCTGCTGCTCGCCGCACCCGGCTGGCCGGAGCGGTTCGCGGTGCTGGACGCACTGCTGCCGCGCCTCGCGGAGCCGTACGGCGAGGCGGCGCCGGAGGTGCGGCGGGTGTGGGCGCTGCTGCGGCGCAGCGGCGGGCGGCTGCCGGTGTCGGCGCTGGCGGCGGAGGTCGGCTGGAGCGAGCGGCACCTCGCGGCGCGGTTCCGGCTGGAGACGGGGCTGTCGCCGAAGGCCGCGGCCCGGGTGGTGCGCTTCGACCGGGCCCGCCGGATGGCCGCGTCGGACGGCGGCAGGCTGGCCGAACTCGCGGCACGGTGCGGGTACTTCGACCAGGCGCACCTGGCCAGGGAGTTCCGGGCGCTGGCCGGCGTCGCGCCGAGCGTGTGGCTGGCGGAGGAGTTCCGATTCGTCCAAGCCGGGGTGCCGGCCGCGGTACAGGCTGGGGTGTGACGGCACGGGGTGCGCGGCGGCCCCGGGTGCGACCGGCACCGGCCGACGCGGCACGGAGGTGGAGTGATGGGTACGGCACAGGTCCCGGACGGGACGCCCGCACCGCAGGTGTGGCCGACGCTGCGGTCGCACGACGCCCGCAAGCTGATCGCCTTCCTGGTGGAGGCGTTCGGCTTCGAGGAGACGGTGGTGTACGGGGAGGGCTCCGTGGTGCACCACGCGCAGCTGAGCTGGCCGGAGGGCGGCGGGGTGATGCTGGGCTCGGTCCGCGAGGACCCTGGCGGCGTCGACGGTGCGCAGGGCAGCGGTCCGACCCCGCCGGGCAGCTTCGGGGCGTACGTGGTGACGGCTGACCCAGACGCGGTGCACGCGCGGGCGGTCGCCGCGGGCGCCGAGATCGTGGACGCCCTGCACGAGACGGACTACGGCTCGCGGGACTTCGCCGCCCGCGACCCGGAGGGCAACCGCTGGTACTTCGGCACGTACCGCGGCGAGCCGCGCGGCCGTGGCTGAGACGGCGGGCGTGGCTGAGACGGCGCGCGAGGGGGAGACTGCGGGCCGGGACAGGGCGGTGCTGCGGGCGGCGTTGGAGCGGCTGCGCGGGCTGTGCCTGGCGCTGCCCGGCGCCGAGGAGCGGCCGAGCCACGGGGAGGCGGCCTGGTTCGCGGGCCGGCCGATGTTCGCCATGACCTCGGACCGGCACCACGACGACCGCACGGCCTTCTGGGCGGCGGCCGCCGCCGGGGTGCAGGAGCACCTGGTGGCGGCCGATCCGGACCGGTACTTCCGCCCGCCGTACGTGGGCGGCCGCGGCTGGATCGGGGTGTACCTGGACGTCGAGGTCGACTGGCGGCAGGTCGAGGACCTGGTGCTCGACGCCTTCCTCCTGGTGGCCCCCGCCCGGCTGCGCGCCGAGGCCCGGCAGGGCACCACGGGGGCTGGGCCCACCGGGTGAACTTGACGTCTGCGCAGGTCACAGGTGGTGCGGATGCCGAGTGGGGTGGCACGTACCGGCGTACGATGGTGCGAGTATGAGCCCTTGCGGCCCCGTCACAGCCTCCGGGCTGGAGAGAGGGGGTGGGTCCGGTGTCGATGCCTCCCGGCAGTCAGACTCCTTCCACCGCACCCCGTTCGACCGGCTCGGGTGCCGGCGAGAAGGGTCTGAAGACCGGCGCGCTCGGCCTCGTGTCGTCCGTCGCCATCGGCCTGGCCTCCACGGCCCCCGCCTACAGCCTGGCGGCGACGCTGGGCATCCTCGTCGTCGGGGTCGGCCTGCAGGCGCCGATCATCACCATCCTGGCGTTCATCCCGATGCTGCTGATCGCCTTCTCCTACAAGGAGTTGAACGCCTCCGACCCGGACTGCGGGACGACGTTCACCTGGGCGGCACGGGCGTTCGGCCCACGAACGGGCTGGATGGGCGGCTGGGGCATCATCGTCGCCGACATCATCGTGATGGCGAACCTGGCGCAGATCGCCGGCGTGTACGGCTTCCAGCTGTTCGGCCTGGACTCACTGGCGAACTCGACGACCTGGACGACCGTCGCCGGCGTCGTCTGGATCGTCGTCATGACCTGGATCTGCTACATCGGCATCGAGCTGTCCGCGGCGCTGCAGCGGTGGCTGCTGGCGATCGAGGTCGTGATGCTGGTGCTGCTGTCGGTGACGGCGCTGGTCAAGGTGTACGGCTCGAACCCGCCGTCCACGGCCATCACGGTGGACGCCTCCTGGTTCAACCCGTTCGAGGTGTCCTCGTCGACGGCGTTCACGGCGGGCATCCTCTCCGCGGTCTTCATCTACTGGGGCTGGGACACCGCGGTGTCGGTCAACGAGGAGACGGCGGACGCCGCCCGCACGCCGGGCCGGGCCGCCGTCATCTCGACCGTGCTGCTGCTGCTCATCTACGCCCTGGTGTCGACCGCGGCGATGGCCTTCGCGGGCGTCGGCACGGAGGGCATCGGGCTCGGCAACGAGGACAACTCGGGGGACGTCCTGTCGGGGCTCGGTGACGCCGTGTTCGGCACCAGCGGCTTCGGTGGGTTCCTCAGCAAGCTGATGATCTTCATGGTGTTGACCTCGTCGGCAGCGTCCACCCAGACGACCATCCTGCCGACCGCACGCACCAGCTTCTCGATGGCGGCCCACAAGGCTCTGCCCTCGCACTTCGGCCGGGTGCACCCCCGCCACCTCACCCCGACCTGGTCGACCATCGGCATGGGCCTCGCCTCGATCGCCTTCTACGTGATGCTCACCGCGATCAGCGGCAACGTCCTCGCCGACTCGATCGCCTCGGTCGGCCTCGGCATCGCCTTCTACTACGGCCTGACCGGCTTCGCCTGCGTCTGGTACTACCGCAAGGTGCTGACCCGCAGCGTCAAGGACTTCGTCCTCAAGGGCGTCGCCCCGCTGCTGGGTGGCCTGATGCTGCTGTACTTCTTCTGCTACGGCGCCTTCGACGTGTACGCCGACCCGGACTACGGCTCGACCTCGATCGACCTGCCGATCTTCGGCAAGACCGGCGGTGTGACGGTCATCGGCATCGGCGCGCTGCTGCTGGGCGTGATCCTGATGCTCGTGCAGTGGGCCGTGCAGGGCACCTGGTTCCGCCGGCCGGACGTGCCCAAGGAGGCGGCGGACCCGGCCACCGCGCCCTGAAGCCCGGCGCCGCTCGTCAGTGTCGTTCCTCGTCGTCGTCAGCGCTCGTCGTGGTCAGCGCTCGTCGTGGTCAGTCCTCGCCGTCGGTGAAGCGCCAGCGGGTCGGCGAGCCGCGAAAGTCGGTGTGCAGCAGGCCGATGGCCTGCGCCGGGCGGACCCGCACGGTGGCGTTGACCGCCGGGTCGAGGAAGTCGATGCCGTACGCCACCGAGTACTTGGCGTTCAGTGCCGCCAGGAAGCCCGCGATCTCGGCCCGGTCGGCGGTCGGCTCGGCCCGGCCCTCCAGCACCACCGGGTCCCGCGGGTCCTCGGTAGTGACCACGCAGTCCGGCCGCTCCGCGAGATTGCGCATCTTGCGGGAGGAGACGCTGCTGGAGAACCAGAACGCGCCGTCCAGCCACACGCCCCAGACCGGCATGGTGTGCGGACGGCCGTCGGGGCGCACCGAGCACACCCAGTAGTCGTGCGACCCGGTCAGACGCTTCTCGGCCCACTCCCAGCTGAGCAGACCGGTGCCCTCGTCCGCGGGCCGGATGCCGTACCCGGGCATGTGCGGGCGCCCGGCGGTCGGCTCGGTCATGGCGGCCTCTCCCTCCGACGGTGGCGGGTCCTTCCTCCAGCCTAGGGGTGTCCTCGGGGCGCACAGTGGTCGTACCGGGGGCACCCCGGTGTCGGGGGCGGATGGCAGGATCCCGGGCATGGCGGGTACGGCGGGGGTGGAGAGCACGGAGATCGGGGAGCTGACCCTGCGGGCGTGGCGGGGCGGCACGGACAAGTGGCAGGGCCGGGTGCTTCGGACGGCCGCGGAACGGCTGGCGGCGGACGGCTGGGCGGTGGCGCCGGACGGGACCGCGACCGTGGTGCTGCACGGGCGGGAATTCGCGCTGGTGCCCGGCGGCGAGGCGCAGCTGGGCTTCGATGCCGCCGCCTTCGAGGCGACGCCGGAGCAGGCCGCCTCGTACGCGGAGAGCTGCCGCGGCTTCGGCTTCCCGGCGGACCTGCGCACGCACCTGGCCGCGGTGCTGAGCCCCGTCCGGACGGTGCGGCTGCCGGCGCTGCTGGTGGGCGTCGAGGCGGTCGACGCCGGGGAGGTGGACTTCGAGGAACACGGCTGGCGGCTGCCCACCCCCGACGAGTGGGAGTACGCCTGCGGGGCGGGTGCGCCGACGCTCTTCCGCTGGGGCGCCACCCACCCGGACACCGACGACCCGTTCAGCGCCCCGGACGGCCCGCAGCACCGGCCGAACGCCTTCGGGCTGCACATCGCCCGGGACCCGTACCGGCCGGAGGTCACCGCGGATCCGGGCGTGATGTGCGGCGGGGACGGCGGGTCCGCGACCTGCGGCGGCTACGGCTCGTTCCTGGCCTGGCTGCCACTGGCGACCGCGTACCGCGACCCGGAACTCGCGGAGCTGCTCGACGGCAGCGGCTGGTGCGACGACCTGTTCGGCCGCCCGGTGGTGGCACTCTGACGCGGGCGCGCACCGCCTGACACGGATGCGCGCCGACCCGCGCGGGTGCACCGA
>NZ_JBEYFP010000295.1:0-7010 GCF_040634455.1 Kitasatospora sp. NPDC007106 | reverse complement strand
GCGGGCGGCGCGGGCGGCGGCGTCGGCGGGCAGCGGGCCGAGGCCGACGGGGCGGCCGACGGGGGTGTCGGGGCCGTCCCAGGTCTCGGGGCGGCAGGCGGTGAGCAGCCGGACGCGGTGCTCGGCGAGCCAGGCCGCGGTGGCGGCCCACCAGGCGCGGGAGGGGGCGGTGGGGGCCTCCTCGGGGGCGTCCAGCAGGACGAGCAGCGGGCGGGCGGCGTCGGCGCAGAGGCGGGCGGCCCGGTCGGCGGCGGGGGCGGGGACGGCGAGCCGGTCCGCGGCGCCGGCGAGGGCGCGGGCGACCGGGTCGGCGAGCGAGGTGTCGCCGGGGGCGAGGTCGGCGCCGCGCAGCCGGAGGGTCGGCAGCGGGCGGGTGCCCGCGCCGCGCCGTACGGCCAGGGCGGCGAGTTCGGTGCTGCGTCCGCTGCCGGGGGCGCCGACCAGCACGGTGAGCAGGTCGTCGGGTTCCTCGCCGGTGAGGCCGTCGGCCCGGTCGGTGCGGTCGGCGGCGAGCTCGGCCGTCCGGGACGGGCCGGGGCCGGCGGAGTGCAGCTGGGCGGCGGCGAGTTGGAGGACTCCGCCGAGGTTGAGTGCGGTGCCGTGCGCGGGGACGCTCTCGGCGTTGCGCCGCAGCAGCCGGTGCAGGCCCGTACCGGTGAGCGGGGCGGCCGCGACGGTGTCGGGGCGCTCGCCGCGCAGGGCCGGGGCGAGGACGGCGAGGACGGCGCCGGTGGTGGTGTCCAGCACGGGGGTGCCGGGCAGCACGGCCTGCGGCGGTACGGCGAGGACGAGGGTGCCGGGGACGGCGTGCAGGCCCTCCGGCAGCACCAGCACGGCGGTGCAGCGGCCGGCCAGGCCGACGGGGTGCGGGGCTGCGGGTGTCCCGTCCGGCGCGGTGGGGCGGAGCAGGGCCAGCGGCCGCCCGTCGGCCCGGTCGGCGTCCTGCGCGATCGGGAGGGCGGCCGGGAGAGCCGCCGGAAGGGCCCCGGCGGGTGCGGCGGGCGCATTGGCCGGGTCCGGCCCGGGCGGGCCGTCGGCCGCGGGGTGGAGCAGGGCGAGGCCGAGCTCGGGCAGCAGCTCGGCGGCGTCCGGGCCGAGCGGCCGGAGGGTGCCGTCGGGCAGTCGGAGGGTCAGGGCTCCGGGGCCCGCGGCGACCTCGTGGGCGGTGACCACGGTGCCCTGCGGGTCGGCGGTGAAGCCGAGGCCGCGGAGCCGGCCCGTTCCGTCGAGGACGCCCACCAGGGCGTCCGCGGGTCGGGGCGGGCGCGGCCCTGCCGTCGCCCCCGGCTGGTGTCTGCCCGCCATCCGCGCCGCCCCTCCCGCCGGGTCAGCCGGCGGCCGGCCCGGCCGCCGTACTCACCGCGGGGAGTCTGCCCCCGGCGGACGGCGCACCACCCTGCGCGCGCCGTTCACGACACCGGTTCACTCCGTGCGCTCGCCCGAAAGGGTGAGCACGCGGAGTGAACCGGGAGCGGCGGGAGCGAAGAGGCCGCAGGTCAGCCGACGAAGACGGCCACCGGACGGGCGTGCCCGCCCTTCTCCTCGACCAGGGCGAGGAAGCGGCCCTCCGGGTCGAAGACCGCGATCGGGCCGTCCGTGCCGAGGCCGGGGGCCTTGAGCCGCATGCCGTGCGAGAGCAGCTTGGCCTGCTCGGCGTCGATGTCCCAGCGGGGGAAGGCGGCGGCCGCCGCGTCGGCGATCGGCAGCACCTCCAGCTTCTCCTCCAGCTGCTCCAGGGTGCGGGCGTGCTCCAGGCCGTACGGGCCGACCTTGGTGCGGCGCAGCGCGGTGAGGTGGCCGCCGACGCCGAGGGCCTCGCCGAGGTCGCGGGCGAGCGCGCGGATGTAGGTGCCGGAGGAGCACTCGACGGTGACGTCGAGGTCGATCACCGGGGTGCCGTCCTCGGCGGTCGCGGCCCGCTGCTCGTGGACGGTGAAGGAGTGCACGGTGGTGGGCCGGGCGGCGAGTTCGAAGTCCTCGCCCTCGCGGACCCGGGCGTAGGAGCGCTTGCCGTCGATCTTGATGGCGGAGACCTTGGACGGGACCTGCATGATCTCGCCGGTCAGCGCGGCGATCCCGGTGTCGATCGCCTCCCGGGCGACGCCGTCGGCCGGCGTCGAGGCGGTGACCTCGCCCTCCCGGTCGTCGGTGATCGTGGTCTGGCCGAGCCGGATCGTCGCCTCGTAGGTCTTGTTGGTGAGCATCAGGTGGCCGAGCAGCCGGGTGGCCCGCTCGACGCCGAGCACCAGCACGCCGGTGGCCATCGGGTCGAGGGTGCCGGCGTGGCCGACCTTGCGGGTGCCGGCCAGCCATCGCAGCTTGGCGACCACGCCGTGCGAGGTGATGCCCTCCGGCTTGTCGACGACGACCAGGCCGTCCGGACCAGTTCCCTTGCGCTTCATGGGTTCTTTCTTCGCGGAATGGGTGGGCGGGGTCAGCCGGCCAGCGCGGCCCGGAAGCGGGCCACCACCGTCTCGACGTCCTCGCGGGCGGCGAAGCCGGCGGCGTAGACGTGCCCGCCGCCGCCGAGTTCGGTGCAGGCCGCGGCGACGTCCACGGCCCCCTTGGAGCGGCAGGAGCCGCGCAGGGTGCCGTCCGGGTCCTGCTTGAGCACGAGCGCGACCTCGGCCTCGGCGGGCCGCCGGAGCACGTCGATCAGGCCCTCGATCTCCTCGACGGTGACGCCGAACAGGGCGAGCTCCTGGTACGGCACCCAGGTCCACACCAGGCCGCGGCCGCCGACCGCGTCCGGCTCGAAGACCGCGCGCCCGAGGGCGCCGGCGAGCACCTTGAGGTAGCCGAACGAGGAGGTGTCCCAGAGCTGGCGGGAGATCAGGTCGTGCCGGATGCCGGTGGCGAGCAGCCGGGCGGCGAGCTCGTGGGTGGCCGGCGTGGTGGCGGCGTACTTGAAGGAGCCGGTGTCGGTGGCGACGCCGGTGTAGAGGCAGGTGGCGAGCGCCTGGTCGAGCGGGACGCCGAGGCGGCGCAGCAGCTCGTCGACGAGCACGGCGGTGGCCGGGGCGCCTGGGTCGATCAGCCGGTGGGTGCCGAAGCCCGGGTTGGAGGCGTGGTGGTCGAGGACGACCATGACCGGGGCGGCGAAGGCCTTGTCGCGGAGCAGGCCGAGGCGGCCCTCGGAGGCGACGTCGAAGCAGAGCACCAGCTCGGGCACGTCGGGGACGTCCGCGGCGGGCACGATCAGCTCCTGGCCGGGCAGGAAGGACAGCGACTCGGGGACGATCTGCGGGTCGTCGCCGAAGGAGACCCGGACGCGGTGGCCGAGCGAGCGCAGTGCGAGGCCCGCGGCGAGCGCGGAGCCCAGGGCGTCGCCGTCCGGGTTGATGTGGCAGATCAGGTCGATGTCGCTGGCCCGCCCGATCTCCGCCACGACGCGCTGCCACTCGTGGTCGAGGCCGGAGGCCTCCGTGCGTGGCCCCGGAAGCACCGCGAGGGCAGGCCCCACCGTGCTGGTGGAGACCGCCCCCGCGGTACCGGCCGCCGTCGGCTCGCCGGTCATGCCTACTCGTCCTCGTCCGCGTCGTCGTCGCGGGTGCTGCGGTACGGGTCCGCCTCGCCGGCGTAGCTGGCGCCGGCGGCGGCGGTGCGCACCGCCGCGTCGGACTGGCGGGCCCGGTCGAGCAGGTCGTCGATGTTCTTGGCGTTGTCCGGCAGCGCGTCCGCGACGAAGGTCAGGGTGGGCGTGAAGCGCACCCCGGTCTGCCGGCCGACCTCGGAGCGCAGGACGCCCTTGGCGCTCTCCAGGGCGGCGGCGCTGGCCTGACGCTCGGTCTCGTCACCGTAGACGGTGTAGAAGACGGTGGCCTCGCGCAGGTCCCCGGTGACCCGGGCGTCGGTGATGGTCACGTAGCCCAGACGCGGGTCCTTGATCCGGCGCTGCAGGGTCTCGGCGACGACCACCTGGATGCGGTCGGCGAGCTTGCGCGCCCTTGCGGTGTCGGTCACGTTGCCTCCTCGTGCGATGGGCCCGGTACCCGGGTCGGTCGCGCACCCGGTGGGGCCCCTGCCCCAACGTACCTGCCCGCGCCCAGCCTTGTGGGCGCTCTCGGTCCTGATCGGTGTGACGGTGGCGACTCCCGCTCCCGCGGGGGCGTCCCGCCCGACCGGTGGTCACTCATCGTCGTCGTGGTGGTACCGCCTCCGTGCGGAGAGCAGCATCACCTCGGGGCGGCCGGCGACGAGCCGCTCACAGCTGTCCAGGACCTCGGTGACGTACGAGGCGTCCCCGGAGACCACCGCGAGGCCGATCTCGGCCCGGCGGTGCAGGTCCTGGTTCCCGACTTCGGCAGCGCACACGCTGTACTTGCGCTGCAGTTCGGCCACGATGGGCCGCACGATCGAGCGCTTCTCCTTCAACGAGTGGACGTCACCCAGGAGGAGGTCGAACGTGAGTGTTCCTACGAACATGTGTGGCAGGTCAGAGCCGACCTGGAGGCCTCGGAGAGATCCCTGCTCGGGGATGTACGAGGACCCTACACAGCGAGACCGGGGCCGGTCGACGGGTTATGCACCCGCCGGCCAGCCCCGGACAGTGAGCCGTTACGAGCGCGGCTTCTCGCGCATCTCGTAGGTCTCGATGACATCGTCGACCTTGATGTCGTTGTACGAGCCCAGGGTCACACCGGCCTCGAAGCCCTCGCGGACCTCGGTCGCGTCGTCCTTGAAGCGGCGCAGGCCCTCGATGTTGAGGTTCTCCGCCACGACCTTGCCGTCGCGCAGCAGGCGGGCCTTGGTGTTGCGTCGGATGACGCCCTCGCGCACCAGGACACCGGCGATGTTGCCGAACTTGGAGGAGCGGAACACCTCGCGGATCTCCGCGGAGCCGAGGCGCACCTCCTCGTACTCGGGCTTGAGCAGGCCCTTGAGCGCGGCCTCGATCTCCTCGATCGCCTGGTAGATGACCGAGTAGTACCGGATGTCGACGCCCTCGCGGTCGGCCGCGGTACGGGCACGCCCCTCGGCGCGCACGTTGAAGCCGATGATGATGGCGTCCGAGCCCATCGCCAGGTCCACGTCGGACTCGGTGATGGCACCCACACCGCGGTGCAGGATCCGGAGCTCGACCTCCTCGCCCACGTCCAGCTTGACGAGGGCGTCCTCGAGGGCTTCGACGGAACCGGAGACGTCACCCTTGATGATGAGGTTGAGCTTCTCGATGGAGCCGGCGGCCAGGGCGGCCTCCAGACCCTCGAGCGAGACGCGGACACGGCGCTGGGCCATGGACGCGTTGCGGTCGCGGGCGGCGCGCTTCTCGGCGATCTGGCGGGCGGTGCGGTCCTCGTCGACGACGATGAAGCTGTCGCCGGCGCGGGGCACCGAGGTCAGACCGAGGAGCAGGACCGGACGGGACGGGCCGGCCTCGTTGAGGCTGTTGCCGTTCTCGTCCAGCATCGCGCGGACGCGGCCGTAGGCGTCGCCCACGACGATCGAGTCGCCGACGCGGAGCGTGCCGCGCTGGACGAGCAGCGTCGCCATGGCGCCGCGGCCCTTGTCCAGGTGGGCCTCGATCGCGATGCCCTGCGCGTCCTGCTCCGGGTTGGCCCGGAGGTCGAGCGAGGCGTCCGCGGTGAGGACCACGGCCTCCAGCAGCTGGTCGATGTGCAGGCCCTGGCGGGCGGAGATGTCGACGAACATGGTGTCGCCGCCGTACTCCTCGGCCACCAGACCGAACTCGGTCAGCTGGCCGCGGACCTTGGTCGGGTCGGCACCCTCGACGTCGATCTTGTTGACCGCGACCACGATCGGCACGCCGGCGGCCTTGGCGTGGTTCAGCGCCTCGATCGTCTGCGGCATGACGCCGTCGTTGGCCGCGACCACCAGGATCGCGATGTCGGTCGACTTGGCACCACGGGCACGCATGGCGGAGAACGCCTCGTGACCCGGGGTGTCCAGGAAGGTGATGCGGCGCTCCTCGCCGTTCACCTCGGTCTGCACCTGGTAGGCACCGATGTGCTGGGTGATGCCGCCGGCCTCGCCCGCCACCACGTTGGTCTTGCGGATGGCGTCGAGCAGGCGGGTCTTGCCGTGGTCGACGTGACCCATGACGGTCACGACCGGCGGACGCGGCGCCAGCATCTCCTCGTCGCCCTCGTCGGCACCGAAGTCGATGTCGAAGGACTCGAGCAGCTCGCGGTCCTCGTCCTCACGGCTGACGATCTCCAGCACGAAGCCCATCTCGCCGGCCAGCAGCTCGAGGGTGGCGTCGGAGACCGACTGGGTCGCGGTGACCATCTCGCCCAGGTTGAACATCACCGAGACGAGCGCCGCCGGGTTGGCGTTGATCTTCTCCGCGAAGTCCGTCAGGGAGGCACCGCGCGACAGGCGGACGGTCTGTCCGTTGCCGCGAGGAAGCATCACACCGCCGACGGACGGGGCCTGCATGGCCTCGTACTCCTGGCGCTTCGCCCGCTTCGACTTGCGACCGCGGGCCGGACGGCCACCGGGACCGCGACCGAAGGCACCCTGCGTGCCACCACGGCCACCCGGACCACCGGGACGGCCGCCGAAGCCACCGGGACGGGCACCGCCGCCGCCGAAGCCGCCACCGCCACCGGCACCGCCACCCGGACGCGGGCCGCCGAAGCCGCCGCCCGCCGGACGCGAGCCCGGACCGGCCGGACGACCGGCGAAGCCGGGACGGCCGCCACCGGCACCGGGACCACCCGGACGGGCACCGGGGCCGCCACCCGGGCGCGGGCCCGGACGCGGGCCCGGACCGGCCGGACGCTGCGGCATCATGCCGGGGTTGGGACGGGGCATGCCCGCGGGGCTCGGGCCACCGGGACGCGGCGCGGCGGGACGGGGCAGCCCGTCCGGACGCGGAGCGCCACCGGGACGCGGAGCACCGGTACCGGGACCACCCGGACGCGCGCCACCGGGACGCGGGGCACCACCGGCACCGGGTGCACCGGCACCCGGACGCGGACGGTCGCCGCCCGGACGCGGGGCACCACCGGCACCGGGTGCACCGGCACCCGGACGCGGACGGTCGC
>NZ_JBEYFP010000294.1:0-7021 GCF_040634455.1 Kitasatospora sp. NPDC007106 | reverse complement strand
CGGTGGCCTCGGCCGAGCAGCCCGCGGCCGCCCGCCAACTGCGTTTCAACCACCGCAGCCTGGGCCCGGAGTACCAGAGCGAGGGCCTGTACGCGCTGGCCCGGGCCGCCGGCCGGCGCGAGCTGTACGAGCTCGCGGTGCACCGGCTGGCGACCCGGATCGTGCAGGTCGCGCACGAGACCCGCATCCCGCCCGGCCGCCCGCTGAACTGGGACGGGCTGGAGAACGCCTTCCTCAGGTCACCGCGCCCCGGCGGCTGAACCGCTCCTCGCGCCACTCGCCGCTCTCCAGCACCTCGGCGAGGTGCCGCACCGCGTCGAAGACGTCGGTGCGGGAGAGGTAGAGCGGGGTGAAGCCGAAGCGCATCAGGTCGGGGGCGCGGAAGTCGCCGATCACCCCGCGGGCGATCAGCGCCTGCATCACCGCGTAGCCCCCGGGGTGCCGCAGCGAGACGTGGCTGCCGCGCAGGGCGTGCTCCCGCGGGGTGACCGACTCCAGGCCGAGCGGCTCGACGAGCTCCAGGAACAGGTCGGTGAGCGCCAGCGAGGTGGCCCGCACCTGCGCCAGGTCGGCCTTCTCCCAGACGTCCAGGGCGGCGTCCAGGCCGGCCATGCCGAGCAGCGGCGGGGTGCCGGTCAGGAAGCGGCCGATGCCCTCGGTCGGCGCGTACGAGGGCTCGAAGGCGAACGGCCGGGCGTGGCCGAACCAGCCGCTCAACGGCTGTGCGGCGGCGCCCTGGTGGCGCTGCGCCGCGTACAGGAAGGCGGGCGCGCCGGGGCCGCCGTTGAGGTACTTGTAGCCGCAGCCGACGGCGAAGTCCACGTCGCAGGCGTCGAGTTCGATCGGCAGGGCGCCGGCGGTGTGGCAGAGGTCCCAGACCATCAGGGCGCCCGCGGCGTGCACCTGCTCGGTGATCGCGGCCATGTCCAGCAGTTCGCCGGTGCGGTAGTCGACGTGCGAGAGCACCACCACGGCGGTGTCCTCGCCGAGGTGCTCGCCGAGGTCGGCGGCGCGCGGCAGCAGCACGGTGCGGGCGCCGTCGAAGAGGCCGGTGACGCCCTCGGTGATGTACAGGTCGGTCGGGAACGCGGCGTGCTCGGCGAGCAGGGTGCTCCGGCCGGGCCGCAGCCGCATCGCCGCGCCGAGCACCTTGAAGAGGTTCACGGAGGTGGAGTCGCAGACCACCACCTGGCCGAGGGCCGCGCCCAGCATGGGCGAGAGCCGCTCGCCGAGCCGGTGCGGCATGGCGAACCAGCCGGCGTCGTTCCAGCTGCGGATCAGGCCCTCGCCCCACTCGCGCTCGACCATCCCGGCGACCCGGGCCGCGGTGCCCTTGGGCAGTGCGCCGAGCGAGTTGCCGTCCAGGTACAGCACGCCTTCGGGCAGGGCGAATTCGCCGTGCAGTGCGGCCAGCGGGTCTGCGGCGTCGAGGGCCGCGCACTCCTCACGGGTGGTCACAGGTCGTTCCTCACTGTCCACAGCTCGGGGAAGATGTCCTGGTCGGCGGACTGCTTGAGCCAGCTGAGGCCGCTGGAGCCGCCGGTGCCGGGCTTGGCGCCCATGGTGCGCTTGACCGAGGAGAGGTGGCGCTGGCGCCAGCGGGTGACCCGCTCCGCGGTGTCGAGCAGGGCCTCGCCGAGCCGGGCGAGCTCGGCCAGCTCCGGGTCGGTGTAGACCCGGCGCCAGCCCTGCTCCACCTCGGCGTCGTGCCGGTGCCGGCCGGCGGTCGGCTCGTGCGGCACCGCCACGCCGCGGCGGGCGAGCAGGGCGAGCGCGTCGTCGTACAGGCTCGCGCCGTGCAGGGCCGCGGTGAGCTCGGCGTGCACGGCGGGGGAGTCCTCGTACATCCGCAGC
Organism: Kitasatospora sp. NPDC007106; assembly: GCF_040634455.1. Lineage (NCBI taxonomy): Bacteria > Bacillati > Actinomycetota > Actinomycetes > Kitasatosporales > Streptomycetaceae > Kitasatospora > Kitasatospora sp. NPDC007106. The sequence goes on along the minus strand of NZ_JBEYFP010000294.1, from coordinate 5,167 downwards.
AGCGAGCCGGCCTTGTTGCCGAGCAGGAACTCCAGCCGCAGGAAGGCCGAGGACTGGAAGCCGGAGGCCTCGCCCAGCACCTCGCGGAAGGAGTTGAACTCGGCGGGCGTCATGGTGGCGAGCAGGTCCCAGGAGCTGACCAGCACGTCCTGTATGTGGGTGCCGCGGCGCAGTGCGGCGACGGCGCCGGCGGGGTCGTTCTCGCGCAGCGCGTGCTGGGCGGAGACCCACTCGCGGTGCAGCAGGTCGAAGAGCAGCTCCATCACCTGGGTGGCGACGATGAACGTGTACTCGGCCGGCACCTTGCTGCGCGGCTGCTGCAGGCTGTGCAGCACGTCCAGCATGGCGTAGCGCGCGTACGGGGTGCCGTTGCCGGGCTCCCCCTGCGGCGCGAAGGCGAGATTCGGCCGGTCGACGGTGTCCCCGCCCATGGCACTCCTCCTGGTGTGTCCTGTTTCGTCCCACTCCCATCGTGGGGGCCACCATTGTGCGGCGGCATCCGTTCCGTCTTGAATGGGCGGTGGGCAGCGAAAACGCGCCCAGGGTTCATGACTGCAAGGTCTTGGGGCCGATCCGCTTTCCGAACGCAAACCCGACCCCGGGAGTCGCCATGGACGCCGTCGACCGGCTGCTGCTCGCCGAACTCCAGGCCGACGCCCGGCTCTCGTACAACGAGCTCTCCCGGCGGGTGAAACTCTCCGCCCCGGCCGTCGCCGAACGCGTCCGCCGGCTGGAGGCCGACGGGGTGATCACCGGCTACCACGCGCACGTCGACCCCGCCCGGGCCGGCCTGGCCGTGATGGCCCTGGTCACCATGCAGTGCTACGGCCCGCACTGCGTGCTGCGCGACCCCGAGGTGACCCGCTGGCCCGAGGTCTTCCAGCTGCACCGGGTCACCGGCGGCGCCTGCTGCACCCTGCTGGTCGGGGTGCCCGGCATGATCGCCTTCGAACAGTTGATCGACCGCCTCGCCGCGTACGGCCAGCCCGCCAGCTCGATGATCCTCTCCAGCCCCGTCCCCTGGCACCCCGTGGTGGCGCCGTAGGCCCGCGGGCCCGCGCGGACGGCATAGGCTGCCCGTCGGACGCCCGGAACGCCGCGGGCGCGGGCGAGAGGACGGCTGGGCGCGATGGAGCTGATCGACCGGGCGAAGGTGGCCGAACTGGCCGGGGAGCGGCTCGACTTCCGCTTCAAGGCGATCCCCGCCGAGGCGTGGGGCCTGACCGTCGCCGAGTACCTCGCCACCGCCCCCCGGCTCGACGGCCTCGGCACCCCGCTGCTGACCCTGGACGCCGCCGCCCTCGACCACAACCTGCGCACCATGGCCGCCTGGTGCGAGCAGGCCGGCGTCGGCCTCGCCCCGCACGGCAAGACCTCGATGGCCCCCGCCCTGTGGCAGCGCCACCTGGACGCGGGCGCCTGCGCCGTCACCCTGGCCAACCTGCCGCAGCTGCGGGTCGGCCGCGCCTTCGGCCTGCGCCGCGTCCACCTGGCCAACACCCTGCTCGACCCGGCGGGCCTGCGCTGGCTCTCCGCCGAGCTCGCCGCCGACCCGGAGTTCCGCTTCGCGAGCTGGGTGGACTCCACCCGCGCCGTCGCCCTGATGTCCGGGGCGCTGCGCGGCGCGCCCGCCCCGGTCGACGTCTGCGTGGAGCTCGGCGCGCCGGGCGGCCGCACCGGCTGCCGCACGCTGTCCGAGGCGGTCGAGGTGGCCCGCGCGGTGCACGCCGCACCGGGCCTGCGGCTGGCCGGCGTCAGCGGCTACGAGGGCCCGCTCGGCCCGGACGCCTCCCCGGCCTCGCTCTCCGCCGTGACCGGCTACCTGCGGGGCATGGCCGAGCTGCACCGGCAGCTCGCCGGCGAGGGCCTGTTCGACGAGGTGGACGAGGTCTGGGTGACGGCCGGCGGCAGCGCCTTCTTCGACACCGTCGCCGAGGAGCTCGCGCCGCTCGCCGACGACCGGACCCGGGTGGTCGTCCGGGCCGGCGCCTACCTCGCCCACGACGACGGCTTCTACCGCGGCATCTCACCCTTCGGTCGCCGTGGCGCGGGCGAGCCGCTGCGGGCCGCGCTGCACGGCTGGGCCCGGGTGGTGTCCGCACCGGAGCCCGGCCTCGCGCTGCTGGACGCCGGCAAGCGCGACCTCCCGGTCGACCTCGGCCTGCCCGCCCCGCAGAAGGTCCGCGGCGGCAAGCCGCTCACCGGTGCGACGGTGAGCGGCCTCAACGACCAGCACGCCTACCTGCGGGACGCCGAGGTCGCCGTCGGTGATGTCGTCCGGCTCGGGATCTCCCACCCGTGCACGGCCTTCGACCGCTGGACGCTGATCCCGGTGCTCGACGACGCGGACGCGGACCGTCCGCGCGTCGTCGACCTGGTCCGGACGTTCTTCTGACCGGCGCCGCCCTCCGGCCGGGGGCGCGCCCGGGGCCTCCTTCCGGCGTCAGCCGAGCAGGACGCCCTGGTTGGAGGGCTGGAGGGTGCCGACGGTGAAGCCGGCCTTCGCGACGGGGAACTGCACGACCGGCTTGCCGTCGGTGCCGAGCACGGTGGCGGTCAGCTGGGTGGTCTCGTCCGGCGGGGTGACCACCAGGCCGGCGAGCACGCTGCAGGTGGCGTCCGCCTTGTCGCAGCTGCTCCAGGAGAGCCCGGAGAAGGCCGTGGTGCCGGGCTTCAGGGTGACGGCGACCGGCGGGCCCGGCTTGGCTACCCGGTGGGTGGCGGTGTCGGCGCGGGAGTTGTCGGCGAGCAGCCCGCCGTAGCCGAGGTAGCCCTTGACGGTGCAGGCGCGGCCGCCCTTGTTGGTGAGCATCACCATGGCCTTGCCGGCCTCCTGGATCTGCACGTCGGCCTTGAGGTCGGCGGTGCGGCAGCGGTCGGTACCGGCCTGCGCGGTGCTGCCGCCGGTGCCGGCCGCCGAGCCCGGCCCGGACGCCCCGGCGCGCGCCGCACTCGCGGTGGAGCCGGTGCCGGCGGTGGCGGTGGAGACCGCGGTGGTGGGCGCCGCGGTGCCGGTGCCGGCCGCGGTGGTGTCGTCGTCGCAGGCGACCGCGCCGAGCGCGAGGGCGAGGACGGCCGCGGCGGTGGCCGCCGCCCGGGTCGTGGCGGTCGTGCGGTGGTTCACGGGTGCTCCTGCGGGTCGCCGGTCACGGGGTGTCGGGCGTGACCACGCCGGGAGTCGGCGGCCCGGTTCTGCACGGGGTGTCCCGGCTCGGTAACGGGGCCCGGACGCCGTCACGGACCGTCAGTGCAGCTGCACGGTGACGCCGCCCTGCTTCAGGACGTCCAGCACCGCCTCGAAGTAGCTGCACTCCCGGCCGGCCAGCAGCATCCGCCGGTCCAGCCGGCAGGAGGCGAGTGCGGAGGCGTGCCAGACCAGCACGAACGGGGGCTCGGGGCCGTAGCCGCCGCGCAGGCAGTCGGCGAGCGCGTCCAGGTTGCTGCCGTAGTAGCCGTCCGGCGGGCGGAGGGCCGCTCCGAGCGCGGTGAACAGCGACCGTTCGTCGGTGACCTCCGTCCCGTCGAGGTGGAACACGGGTGTGGCCGGCGCGGACATGGCGCTCCTCGGTGGTTCGCCCGGATGGCGGTCCCGGGTCGAGCGGCCTCGGCCCGTGGGCTGGGATGGAGAGGACGTGCCGCCATCGACCCAGGGGCCCCATCATGACCAGTCTGCACCGCAAGGACCTCGGCCTGTTCGCCCTGCGCGCCGCCGTGGGCGGGGTGATGTTCGCGCACGGCGCGCAGAAGCTCTTCGGCTGGTTCGGCGGGGGAGGGATCGAGGGGACCGCCCAGGCCATGGAGCACATGGGCTACGAGCCGGGCCGGCCCAACGCCATCGCCTCCGGCCTCGGCGAGGCCGGAGGCGGGGCGCTGCTCGTCCTCGGCCTGGCCACGCCGGTGGCCGGCTCGGTGGTGGCCGGGACGATGGCCGGGGCCATCGCCGTGCACGCCCCGGCCGGCTTCTTCGCGATGGGGGGCGGCTTCGAGTACCCGGGGCTGCTCGGTACCTGCGGTCTGGCGCTGGGCATCTCCGGGGCGGGCCGCTACTCGCTGGACCACGCGCTGGGCCACGTGCTGGACCGGCCGTGGGTCGGGCTGCTGGCCTTCGGCGCGAGCGCGATCGGTGCGGCCGCCGTGGTGACCCGCCGTCAGGACACCGTGCGGCGACGGGAGATCAGGGAGATCGAGCAGGCCGCCATGCAGGAGGGCGCGGGCCTGTCCTGACCAGCGGCGTCCCACCGGACCTGGCCGCGCGGGCCCCGCCCGCGGCAGCCGTCGTTCCCACAGGAGCAGAAATCCATGAACCTCCAGATCCGTTCCGCAGCCCTGCTGGGCGCCGCCGCTCTGCTGGGCGGGGCCGCACTGGCCGGCTGCTCGTCGGACTCCTCGCCGTCCTCGGTCGCCTCCTCGGCGGCCGCCGCGATCGGGTCGAAGGCCTCCGAGCTGGCCTCGTCCGCGGGCGCACTCGCCTCCTCGGCGGCGTCCGCGGTGGCCTCCGCGGAGGCGGCGGCCTCCTCGGCGGTCGCCGACGTCACGGGTGGGCTGGACGCCGCCGGGGACGTGAAGCTGGGCACCCCGGTGACGTCCTCGGACGGCAAGGTCGAGGTACCCATCACCGTTGCCAATGGGCAGGGCGATCCGCAGAAGTACCTGGTGCAGGTCGACTTCCAGGACGCGAGCGGCAACCGGCTGGACACCGTGGTGGTGACCGTTCCGGAGGTCCCCGCGGGCGGAACGGCGCAGGCCACGGCCACGAGCAACCGCTCGCTGAGCGGTCAGGTCAAGGCCGTCGTGAGCCGGGCGGTGCGGTACTGAGCCGTATCCCAACGGAACCTTAAGGGCGCCTCAAGCCCGGGAGACGACTCTTGACGGGACGTTTGGTCTAGTCCATTTTTGTGGCCAGGTGCAGGGAGCCCCTGGACCGGTGTCGGCGGTTCGGGCCGTCGGCACCGGTTCGGCACACCTCCCCGCACCTGGTTCTTCTTGTGTGTGCAGGCCAACGTTCGATTTCCCTGTCATGCCCCTGACGTGGTGGTCCCACCCGCCGCGACTTCCCCCGGGGTGCGGCGGGACCGCCCCCACAACCAGGAGTCACGCAGCCATGCTTCGTTCCCTTCCGTCCCGGCCCCGGCCGAGCGGGCACCGCCGCCGCCGCGGCGCGGGCCTC
>NZ_JBEYFP010000293.1:0-7106 GCF_040634455.1 Kitasatospora sp. NPDC007106 | reverse complement strand
CCCCGACCCCGGGGCCGGGGCGGCCGTTCGACCGGGGTTCAGGCCTGGTGGCCGTTCACACCGGCGTGCCGCTGAGGCTCGGCGGGCGGCTTGAGGAGCGACCAGGGCACGGGGACCACCGGTCCCCGCCCGCCCGGCCGCTCGGCGGCCGGGGCGGTCACGGGCGGCTCCGCGGGCACCACGGTGTCGGCCACCGGTCCCCCGGCGGGCGCGGCCTGCCCCCGAGCGGCCCGCTTCTCCGCGAGCTTCTGCGCGACGAGCCGCTCCAGGGCGTCGGAGTCGACCGTCGGCGCCTCGGCCGCAGGCTGCACCGGCGTCGACACCGGTGCCTCCGCGGCACGGCGCTCGGCGGCGGCCGGACGGACGCCCCCGCCGTCGGACGACACCGTCCGGCGTTCACCGAGCTTGCGCTCCCACAGCTCGTCGACGGCCTGCTGCTGGCGGGTCTCCTGCTCGTTGGCGTGCCGCCGGGTCTCCAGGTCGATCTCCATGCGGCGCCGCGCGGCGTGCGCCCGGATCTCGTGCAGCTCGGTCTTGAGCCGCTCGGACGCCGCCTCCTCGCGGACCCGCATCTCGTCCGTGTGGATCCGCTCCGCCGACACGGTCTCGTTCTCCACGAGACGGTCGTAGGCGGTCGCTCCGCTGAAGAACTTCACCAGGACCGGCATGCAGTCGATCAGGACGAAGAAGACCCGGACGAGCCAGCTCGCCGCGCCGATGAAGCCGCTCCGGCCGGCCAGTGCGAACAGCGCGTCGAACCGGTCGCCGAGGCCGACCGGGGCACCCGGCTGGTCCTCCTGCTTCAACCGCTCGTCGATCCGCCGGACGAGCAGGTTCTGGAAGTCCGACTCCGTCCCGGCCCGGCCCTTCGAGGCCTCGGTGATCGCACGGTCGAGCTCGGCGAGCTGCCGCTGCTGGTCCTCGACCGGGTGCGCGGCCACGAAGTTCCGCACGGCCTCCTGGTCGTACTGGCACGCCGGACCGTTCCCGGCCCGGCCGGTGAGGCCCCGGCCCTCGGTGCCGTTGCACTCCTCGTTGACCGTCTGCCGCAGCCCGGCGAGGGTCTTCTGGTCCTCGGCGATCCCCGTCCGCAGCTGTTCGGCCTGCGACCGCAGCTGGTCCAGCTTCCTGGAGACGGCACCGAGCTCCCCGGAGAGGCCGAGGTCCCGGTCGGCGCAGTCGGCGCCGGCGGGCTGCGACGCATCGGCGGCGCCCGGCGGACGGTTGCACGCCAGCAGCTCCTGGCGCAGGTGGTCCAGGTGTTGCTGCCGGTCCTGGGCCACCACGGACAGCACCGACGGCTCGAAGATCCGCAGCACGATCGGCTCCGCGATGAGGAAGCCGAAGAAGCAGGCGATGACGAGCCGGGGTGCCAGGACCGAGGCGCGGGTGCGCCAGCGGGAACCGCCGGAGCTCGACACCAGCCAGCGGTCCAGGCACAGCACGAACACGGCCCAGCCGAGTGCCGCGAGGACGAACCACGGCCGGACCCCGCCGATGATCTCCTCGAGCGCGAAGAACATCGAGAACCCGCCGATGGCCGCGGTGCACACCATGACGGCGCCCAGCGCGCTGTACCGGGCCCGCTCGGTGCGGACGCGGGCGAGCAGTTCCTCGTCCACGCCGGTCAGCACCCGCAGCCGGCGGCCGGCGGCCCCGGGGCCCGGATCAGTCGAAGAGGTCGTTCTCGTCGGGAGGATTCTCATCGTTCTCCTTCCTGGGCCGCGCGCCGGCGAGGGCGGAGACCTCCTGGCCGCCCCGGGTGATCCGCCGGTCGGCGGCGGACGGGCCGCCGACCGGACGGGTGATCTGGTCGACCAGGCTGTCCACCAGCCGCTGGGCGTCCACGAAGTCGAGCTGCTTGTTCTCGTTGAGGATCTGCAGCGCCTGCATGATGTGGTCGCGGGCGGTGGCCTCGTCCTCGCGCGACGCCCGGATGGCCTCCCCGAGCCCGTACTCGCCGCGCACCAGGCCGAGCGCCGTCAGCGCGTCGGGGCCCTGCCGGACGAGGGACGTCATCCGGCCGATCTCCGCGTCCTCGCCGCGGCTGCGCAGCGCGGCGATCTGCTGCTCCCAGGTCTCGTTCCGCACGGCCACCGCCTGGGTGCGCAGGTCCGTCGGGGTGTCGACCTCGGCCAGCCGGAAGGTGACCGACAGACCGGGCGCGTCCTCGTACGGGAGCAGCTGGCAGTACGCCTCGACCCGGGCCTCCACCAGCTCCCGGACTTCGGTGATCTGGGAGACCCGGTAGCTGCTGCCGATGTTCAGCAGCTTCCCGTCCCGGCGGACGTAGCGGCGGAGTTCGCCGGCGAGGTCCACGGCGCCGTTCTGGGCCGCGATGTCGGCGCGGACCACGGTGGCCTGGAAGACCACGTGGATGTCGAAGCTGTCCGCCGGGTCGGCGGACGGGACGTTGAGCTCGACGACGATCGTCCTCGGACGCAGGTCGACCACGCTCACCGAGGTCGCTTCGAGCAGTTCCTCCTCGGCCCCGGTGAGCCGGTGGCCGACGTCCATCTCGACGCACCGCCCTCCGACGTGCAGGACGAGGGCGGTGCCGGGCTTGCGTTCGGGCAGGTCGGAGAGCGGACGGCGGCGGGCGGTCAGAAACCTCTTCGGAACGGCTTCGAGAAGCCTCTCCTGAATGACTGGGTACGGTCGTTCCACGGCGTGATTCCCGGTGTTCGGTCAACGGAGGGACGGGTGGGCCGGCCTGTCGGCGCGGCTGTCGAGAAAGGCCTTGAGGACGCTGTGCGACACCTCGGGGTCCCACCGCGGCTGGGTGAGCGCCCGGGCGACGACCTGGTAGGCGTCCGGGGGGAGCCTGGGCAGCAGTTCGGCGCCCAGGCGGGCGGCGGCCGAGGACGGACCGCCGCGCTGTTCGAGGGAGTGCAGGGTGCGGCGCAGCACGGTGACGGCTTCCAGCCGGTGCGGGCCGCTGTGGATCGCCGTGGCCCACACCTCGGCGATCGACGCGATGTCGACCGGCCGTTCCTGGACGACCCGGGCGACCACCGGGACGTCCGAGTCGGGCAGCGGCATGGCGAACACCGACAGCACGGTGGTGAGGGCCGTCCGCCGGTCCGTGGCGTCGGCCCCGGGGCGCAGCAGCGGCCGCACCTTGCTCAGCAGGAACCGCGGGACGGCGCTCGACCCGGAGGCGGCGTCCGCCTCCACGCCGAGCAGGTGCCCGAGCGCCCGTTGGGCGAAAGGCCGGATCCTGTCGCCGCGCAGCGAGAGCACCCACAGCCAGCGCAGCGCCTCGGACAGGTAGCGCTGGCCGAGGACGCCGCCGAGGGCCACGGCCGCCGTCATGGCGCGCTGCTGTCCCCTGTTCCGGGCCCAGCCGACCGCGGTCTGCAGGGCGAGCGGCGCGAGCAGGTCGTCCTGCGCCATCGCCCACAGCACGCCGACGGCGGTGAAGCGCTGCGGGAGCCGGCCGGCGGCCCAGCCGTCGAGGTGGACGGTCACCTCGGCGGGGTTGCAGCGGCACAGTGCCGCGAGACCCCGGGCGACGGCGAAGTGCTCCGGGCCGAGGGGCCGCTGCACCACGCCGGCCAGCCAGGCGCGGACGGGGTCCCACAGTTCGGTGCCGTACCGGCGGAACAGCTCGGCCATGAACAGCTGCTGCTGGTGCCCGGTGCGGAAGGCGGGCCGGTGCTCCGAGCCGAACGGGCGGTCGGACGCCTCCTCCGCGAGGAACTCGCCCAGCCCCGACTCGGCGATCAGGGTGGCCCTGGTCTGCGGGAACGGCGCCGCCTCCGCCGGATCCGACGGGGCCGGCGCTTCGGCGCCCAGGTGGGCGGTGATCAGGCGGTCCAGTTCGTCGGAGAGCCGCTCGAAGCCGTGCAGCCCGACGCCGGAGAAGAACGCCAGGGTCGCCACGGCGGCGAGGGTCCGGCGGGTGGGCGCCGCGCCGTCGAACCAGGCCTGCACCCGGGCGGCGTCGTTGTCGGCGACCGCGGCGAGCGCGGCGTCGACGCCGTCGATCAGGCCTTCGGCGAGCTCCACGATGCGGGCGGGCCGGGCGAGTTGGCGTGCCCGGTCGGTGAGCCTGGCCAGGTCGTCGGCGTCCAGCCGCGGGCAGGCCAGCCGGTCCAGGCAGTGCGCGAGCAGGCGTTCCGGGTCCACGGTCGTCCACGGCACGGTGAACTGCGGCAGGTGGCGGACGGCGGCGCTGCCGCGTGCCGCCGTGATGACCAGGCGGGAGCGCGCGGACCGCAGGCGTCCGGACAGCTGCTCGGCGTCGAACAGCGTGGCCGAGGCGCCCTCGCCGCCGGCCGGCGACCAGTCCTGCACCACGTAGACCGTGCCGGCCTTGAAGCCGGTGTCGGCGAGTTCCTCCAGCGTGCGGGTCGGCGGCAGGCGCAGGATCTCGCCGTCGGCCGCCCGGAACTGGTGCGCCAGCATGGTCGAGCCGGCGGCCCGGCCGGTCCCCTCCACCCCGGTGAGGATCACCAGGTGGCGGTCGCGCAGGACGCCGGCCGCGACCGGGTGGGCGTCCGGCGGCAGGTAGCACCGCTCGACCCTGGCGATCTCCAGGGTCGCGACCTTGCCGCTGCGGCGGCCGGACCGGGCGGCCGTGGCAATACCGACGGTTCCCTCGACGACGACCTGGCCGTAGAAGTTGTTGATGTTCTGGAGTACCTGCGCCTCGTCCGGTTCCGACGGGTCGGTGTCGGTCTCCGCCGGCGCCGGCTCCTGCGCCGGGGGTGTCCGCGCGGCCTCCGGCGCGCCGTCCGGACGGTCCGGCCCTGGGTCTGGCGCCGGCTCGGCGGGCCGGTCGGTGCCGCTCACCGGAGGTTCCCGCCGCCCAGGTTGATGCCGATCACTCCGGCCTCGACCGGGCCGTGGAAGGTGTTCTGCACCTGGGCCCGCAGGGGTTCGGCGGCCGGCGCGTCGGCCGTGCTCCGCGGTGCGCCGCCGTCCCGGGCCTGCGGGGCCGCCGGGTCCGGCGCGGTCGGCCGGCTCCGCCGGAAGAGGCGGATCCACGCCGCGCCGGTGTAGTCCCTCAGCTCGAGCCCGACCCGGAGGAAGTCGGACGGCCGGGTGGAGACGTGCCGGTTGGCCACGATGTCCGTGAAGACCCGGTCGGACAGCACCAGGGCGAGGTCCGCGTCGGGCGTCCCCTCCAGTGCGGCCTTCAGCTCGTCGCTGTTGAGCAGGCGCGCCGCGACGACCGCCGCCTGGCCCGCGAAGCCGGTGTCCGAGGGGTACGCCACGCCGAAGTGCGCGGCGGCCCGGAGCCGGAGCCGGAACTCGGGGAGCCGGCTGTGGTTGTGGCGGTCGAGGGCGGCGTCGAGCTCACGCATGAAGTCGTCGACGATCCGCGGCTCCGGCTGGTCCTGGGGGACGAGGGAGAACTCGCAGTCCCCCTGGTACTGGCACGTCCAGCGGCTGCGGTCGAGCCCTGCGGCCAGCGCCGCGCGGTCGAGCAGTCCGAGCAGGGTCTTCTGCAGCTCGTCCTGGCCGACCGCGTCGTGACCGCTGTAGCCCTTGGCGTCCACACCGAGGACCAGATGCCGCGCGAAGCGGTCCTTGTCGTTCACTGTTCTCCTTCCACCGCGCCCGCGATCGGGCCGCCAGGGCGCGGCAACACGTTTCCACGCAGGCGGAGGCACGTTTCCCGCCCAGGCGGGAAAGACGGATTCAGCCCTGCGCCCCGCGGAGCGACCGCGGGTCCTTGACCACGAGCGCCCGTCGCCGGCGCTCGACGAGGCCGCGTTCCTCCAGGACGCGCAGCACCTTCTCGACCGTGCGGACCGAGACGGAGGCGAGCGACGCCAGGTCGGCCTGGGTGCATTCCGGGCCGACGACCCAGCCCGTGCCGGGGGTCGGCCCGTAGACGTCGGCCACGTCGGCGAGGGTGTGCGCGATCCGGGCCGGCGCGGCCAGCGCCCCGAACTCAGCCCGCCGCTCGTTGGCGGCCCTGAGCCGGTGGGTCACCGTCTCGGCCACGGCCGTCGCGGCCGCGGGGTGCGCGGCCAGGAAGCGGGTGAAGGCGTCGGCCGGGACGACCCGGGCCCGCACCACCGTGGCGGCCGCGACCCTCGCCGAGCGCGGCATCCCGGTCAGGAAGGCCATCTCGCCCAGCAGGTCCCCGCCCGCCCGCAGTGCCAGCACGCTTTCGTACCCCGGCGCCGCGGATCCGACGACCTTGGCAAGGCCGGACAGCAGGAGCACGAGGTGCCTGCTGTCGTCACCGTGGTCCAGGATGGTCTCTCCTCGCCGAAAGACGCGCTCCCGGCCCGCTCGCAGGAGGTCCTGCTCCGCGGTCCGCTCGAGCGTGCCCAGGAAGCTCCGGTCGGGCCAGACGGGTCGGTCCTCCGGCACAACCCCTCCCGCCCGGCACGCACGGGACCCGTCACGGGGCCCATGCCGCCATCAAGTGGCTTGCCGGGAAGCAACTCTGACACACTTTCGGACGACTTCGGGGCGACTCCGGCGAAGTCGCCCCGACCGGGCCGCGGGGCACCTGCGGCGCCTCCTCGGAGGTTCCGCCCCGACCGCTGCCGGGCAGGTACGGTGCACCGTGTCGCGCCGACCGGGAGGGGACGGCGGGCCGGCCGATGCGCACGTCGTGCCCGGCACGAGGGGGAAGGGGATCGACATGCAAGCAGGTGCACCCGCCGAAGGTCCGGTCGCGGCGGTGGCCGCCGCCGACTCCGGCAGCGTGGGACACGCGTGGCGGGTTCTGGACGGCGTCACCGCGTCCATCAACCAGGCCGACACCAAGGCCGGCGTCGTCCTGGCGGCGGCCGGTGTGCTGGGCGGCGTGCTGTTCAACCTGGTCGGCGGCGGGAAGGGACCGGGAGCGTGGGCGGTGTCCGCGACGGTGGTCGCCGCCGTGCTGGTCCTGGCCGCGGCCGGCTGCGCGGGGGCGGCGCTGTATCCGCGCCGACGCGGGGAGGGCGCCGCGTCGAGCCTGATCTACTTCGACCACATCGTCCGCAGCGGTGCGACGGCCGACGGCCTGGCGCAGCCGCTGGCCGGACTGCTCGCGGACCCCGCCGCGCTGACCGCGCAGATCGCCGGGCAGGTGTGGGCGAACGCCCGGATCGCGGGCACCAAGTTCGACTGGGTCGACCGGGCGGTGCGGCTGCTGC
>NZ_JBEYFP010000292.1:0-7122 GCF_040634455.1 Kitasatospora sp. NPDC007106 | reverse complement strand
CCGGCCCGCCGCGCGCACCACCGGCAGCGCGGCCCGGCCGCGGACGCCGATCGCCAGCACCAGCTCGCCGGGGCCGGCCGCGGGCGGCTCCTCCGGGTCGAGGATCGCCACGTCGCGCACCGGCACGTCCAGGCCGGCCGGGGCGGCCTGCAGCTCGACCAGCGGCTCGCCCAGGGACATCAGCAACTGCCGCAGCGGCAGGCCCGGCACGGCGGTCACCGGGCCGCCCCGGGCGCGGAGCGGGCGCCGCTCACCGGACGGCGGCCTTCGGCTGGTCGGCGGGTCTGTTCACATGTACAAGGGTATCGGCCGCACTTTGGCGGCCCGGCCAATCAAGCGGGCCCCGGCCGCGGCATAGCGTTGCCGCATGGCCGACGTGCGACCCCCGCCGGCCGACCCATGACGAGAAGGAGAGCGTGCGCGCCATGGATGCTGTGACCCAGGTCCCCGCGCCGGTGAACGAGCCGGTCCACAGCTACGCCCCCGGCAGCCCGGAACGGGCCCGCCTGGAGGCGAAGCTGAAGGAGCTGGGTGGCCAGGAGCCGCTCCAGCTCACCATGACCATCGGCGGCGAGCACCGGATGGGCGGCGGCGACGAGATCCACGTCGTCCAGCCGCACAACCACGCCGCCCGCCTCGGCACCCTGCGCAACGCGACCCGGGACGACGCGCAGGACGCGGTCGAGGCCGCCCTCGCCGCCGCCCCGGCGTGGCAGGCGCTCTCCTTCGACTCCCGCGCCGCGATCTTCCTGCGGGCCGCCGACCTGCTGGCCGGCCCCTGGCGCGAGACCCTGGCCGCCGCCACCATGCTCGGCCAGTCCAAGACCGCGCAGCAGGCCGAGATCGACACCCCCTGCGAGCTGGTCGACTTCCTGCGCTTCAACGTGCACTTCGCCCGGCAGATCATCTCCGAGCAGCCGATCTCCTCGGACGGCGTGTGGAACCGCAGCGACCACCGCCCGCTGGAGGGCTTCGTCTACGCGATCACCCCGTTCAACTTCACCGCGATCGCCGGCAACCTGCCGACCGCGCCCGCGCTGATGGGCAACGTGGTGATCTGGAAGCCGTCCCCGACGCAGCAGTTCGCCGCGCACTACCTGATGCAGCTGCTGGAGGCCGCCGGCCTGCCCAAGGGCGTCATCAACATGGTCACCGGCGACGGCCTGGCCGTCTCCGAGGTCGCCCTCAAGCACCCCGCGCTCGCCGGCATCCACTTCACCGGCTCCACCGCCACCTTCCAGCACCTGTGGCGCGAGGTCGGCACCAACATCGCCGGCTACCGCACCTACCCGCGGATCGTCGGCGAGACCGGCGGCAAGGACTTCCTGGTCGCCCACCCGTCCGCCGACAAGGCCGTGCTGAAGACCGCGATGACCCGCGGCGCCTTCGAGTTCCAGGGCCAGAAGTGCTCGGCGCTCTCCCGCGCCTACGTCCCGGCCTCGCTCTGGGCCGAGCTGAAGGACGAGTTCCGCGACGAGGTCGAGTGGCTCACCATGGGCGACGTCAGCGACCTGTCCAACTTCATGGGCGCCGTCATCGACGAGCGTTCCTTCGCCAAGAACAAGGCCGCGATCGACCGCGCCAAGGCCGACCCGAAGGTCGAGGTCCTGGCCGGCGGCACCTACGACGACTCGGTCGGCTACTTCGTCCGCCCGACCGTCCTGGTCTGCGAGGACCCGGCGAGCGAGTACTTCCGCGACGAGTACTTCGGCCCGGTCCTCGCCGTGCACGTCTACCAGGACGAGAAGTACGACGAGATGCTGGCCCAGATGGAGTCCGTCGCCGCGTACGCGCTGACCGGCTCGATCATCGCCCAGGACCGTGAGGCCGTGCAGCACGCCATGCAGGTGCTGCGCCAGGCCGCCGGCAACTTCTACATCAACGACAAGCCGACCGGCGCCGTCGTCGGCCAGCAGCCCTTCGGCGGCGGCCGCGCCTCCGGCACCAACGACAAGGCCGGCGCCAAGCAGAACCTGATGCGCTGGACGTCCACCCGCTCCATCAAGGAGACGTTCGTCCCGCCGACGGACTACCGCTACCCGCACATGGGCTGACACCCCGTCGCACATCCGGGACGGCGGCCCACACCCCGGGCCGCCGTCCCGCCCTCTCCACCACTCCGGAAGAAAGCCCAGGAGTCACCGATGCTCCGTTCCGCCCTCCTCGCAGCGTCCCGTTCCCCGCAGGTGCGCACCGTCGTCGAGAAGTTCCCGCCGACCCAGGCCATCGTCAAGCGCTTCGTCGCCGGCGAGACCCTGCAGCAGGGCATCGACGCCACCGCCGAACTCGTCGCCAGCGGCCGCCGGGTGACCCTGGACCACCTCGGCGAGGACACCGCCGACGCCGCCCAGGCGGCCGGCACCGCGGAGGCGTACGAGCACCTGCTGGCGGCCCTCGAGGAGACCGGCCTCGCGGCGAACGCCGAGGTCTCGGTCAAGCTCTCCGCGGTCGGTCAGTTCCTGCCGGCGGACGGCGAGAAGATCGCACTGGAGAACGCCCGGCGGATCTGCGAGGCCGCCGCCGCGGCCGGCACCACGGTGACCCTCGACATGGAGGACCACACCACCACCGACTCCACCCTGGAGATCGCCCGGGAGCTGCGCGCCGACTTCCCGTGGCTCGGCGTCGTCCTCCAGGCCTACCTGCGCCGCACCGAGGCCGACTGCCGCGACCTGGCGCACGCCGGCTCCCGCGTCCGCCTCTGCAAGGGCGCCTACAAGGAGCCCGAGTCGGTCGCCTTCCAGGGCAAGGAGCAGGTCGACCTCGCCTACGTCCGCGCGCTCAAGGTCCTCATGGGCGGCGAGGGCTACCCGATGATCGCCAGCCACGACCCGCGCATGGTCCGCATCGCCGGCCAGCTCGCCGAGTGGAACAAGCGCGACGCCGACAGCTTCGAGTACCAGATGCTGTACGGCATCCGCCCCGAGGAGCAGCTGCGCCTCGCGGAGGAGGGCAACACCATGCGCGTCTACCTGCCCTACGGCCAGGAGTGGTACGGCTACTTCATGCGCCGCCTCGCCGAGCGCCCGGCGAACCTGACCTTCTTCCTGCGCGCCATGGCCACCCGCGGCTGATCGCACCGTCAGCCGCGGGGGGATGTGGGGACCGGCCGACAGCTGCCGGCCGGTCCGAGGAGGGGACGGGCGTGTGGGCGCCCGTCCCCTTCGTCATACCGTGCCGCGGGGCTGCTAGAGCATGCGGGCCGCGGGGTCGACCATGCCGCGGGCGGTCTTGGCGTCGACGTACTCCTCGAGCGCGGTCATCACCCACTCGCCGGAGAACTGGCGGACCAGCTTGCACATGGCCACGCCGGTGCGCGACTCGGCGTGGGTGAGGTCGAAGCGGACCAGCTCCTGGCCGCTGCCGGCGTCCAGCAGGCGGCAGTAGGCGTTCTTGACGTCGGTGAACTTCTGGCCGGAGAAGGAGTTGACGACGAAGACCAGACCGCACACCTCGGGCGGCAGCCCGTCCAGGTGGACGGTGATCGACTCGTCGTCGCCGGCGCCGGCACCGGTGAGGTTGTCGCCGGAGTGCGCGATCGCGCCGTTGAAGATCGACAGCTTCATGAACCAGGCCGTCTCGATCTTCTTGCGCTGCGAGTCGAAGGCGATGCAGGAGGCGTCCAGGTCGACGTTGCGGCCGCGCCCCGCCGGCTCCCAGCCGAGGCCCATCCGCACGGCGGACAGGAACGGCTTGCCGCCCTTCTCCAGCGAGACCGAGCCGCCCTTGGTGAGGCTGACCCGGCCCTTGTCCAGGGTCACCTTGTTCATCGAAGGCACAGAAGGAGCGGACGCAGTGGCCGCCGGGGGTGCCGAGGGCTGCGGCGGCGCGGCGGGCTTCTGCATGTCCTGTACGGGAGGGGCCTGTGCCGGAGGGGCCTGCAGGGGCGGCGCGGCGGGCATCGGCGGCGGCGCCGCGGCGGCCGCCGGACCCGGGTCCTCCACGTTGACGCCGAAGTCGGTGGCGATGCCGGCCAGGCCGTTCGCGTAGCCCTGGCCGACCGCGCGGACCTTCCAGACGCCGCCGCGCCGGTAGACCTCGACGACCACCAGGGCCGTCTCGCTGCTGAGTCTGGGCGGGGTGAAGGTCACCAGCACCTCGCCGCTGCCGGCGTCCCGCACGGTGGCGGTCGGCTCGGTGCCGGCGAAGGTCGCGCCCGCCTCGTCGAGGCTCGCCGTCACCACGATCTTGTCGATGCCGTCCGGCACCGCCGAGGTGTCCACGGTGATCGCGTCGGGCGTGCCGCCGCCGCCCGGGCGGTGGGTGACGCCGGGGCCGTGCGGGGCGTTGAAGAAGACGAAGTCGTCGTCCGAACGGACCTTGCCGGCCTCGGTCAGCAGCAGGCCGGAGACGTCCAGGGCCTTGGGTGCCGTCACCTCGACCGTCACCCGGGCGGCGTTGAGTGGGGCGTTTCCGCCCTGGGTCAGGACCGTGGTCACGGTGCTCCTCCTCGCTCCTCGCGGCGGCCGGGCTTCTCCCCGGCCACCCTAGGGCACCCCGGCCGCCGGACGGCGGGTGACCCGCTGTCAGCCGCTTCCCGCTGTGAGAGAACAGGGCTTGTCGCACCCGCCCGGCTGGGAAAGCATGCTGGAATGCCAGCACTGCAACGTTCCGAGGCCGCCGTCCGTGCCCAGCTGCTCGACGTGCGCTCGTACTCCGTCGACCTCGACCTCACCCGGGGCGAGGACCTCTTCCGCAGCACCACCGTGATCCGGTTCGGTTGCGCGGAGCCCGGGCAGGACTCGTTCGTCGACGTCAACCCCGCAGCGCTGCTGCGCGCCGAGCTGAACGGGCGGCCGCTCGACCCCGCCGCCCTCGACGGCAACCGCCTCGCGCTGCCCGGGCTGGCCGCCGAGAACGAGCTGCTCGTCGAGGCCGACATGGCCTACTCGCGCACCTGCGAGGGCCTGCACCGCTTCGCTGACCCGGCCGACGGCGCCGTGTACGTCTTCGCCAGCCTCGGCCCCGACCTCGCGCCGCAGATGTTCGCCTGCTTCGACCAGCCGGACCTGAAGGCGCCGTTTACCGTCACCGTCACCGCACCGGACGACTGGACGGTCATCGGCAACGGCACCTCCGCCCGGCTGCCCGACGGCCGCTGGGAGATCGCCCCGGTCGGCCCGGTCTCCACCTACCTGGTCACCGTGGTCGGCGGCCCGCTGCACGCCGTCCGCACCGAGCACGACGGCATCCCGCTCGGCCTGTACGCCCGCCGCTCGCTCGCCGCCGAGCTCGACCGGGAGGCCGAGGAGCTGTTCGAGGTCACCCGGGCCTCCTTCGACCGGCTGCACGGCCTCTTCGACGAGCGCTACCCGTTCGGGACGTACGACCAGGCCTTCGTCCCCGAGTTCAACTGGGGGGCGATGGAGAACCCGGGCTGCGTGGTCTTCCGCGACGAACTGCTCTTCCGCTCCGCGCCGACCGAGGCGCAGCGCGAGATGCGGGCCATGGTGGTCTGCCATGAGATGGCGCACATGTGGTTCGGCGACCTGGTCACCATGGCCTGGTGGGACGACCTGTGGCTGAACGAGTCCTTCGCCGAGATGCTCGGCTACCGGACGGCCGCCGACTCCACCCGCTTCACCGGCGCCTGGACCTCCTTCGCGGTCAAGCGCAAGGGCTGGGGCTACGACGCCGACCGGCGCGGCTCCACCCACCCGGTCGCCGCCGTCGGGATGGGCTCGGTCGCCGAGGCACTGGTCAACTTCGACGGCATCTCCTACGCCAAGGGCGCCTCGGCGCTGCGCCAGCTCGTCCACTGGCTGGGGGACAAGGCCTTCTTCGCCGGCCTCAACGCGTACTTCGCCGAACACCGCTGGGGCAACGCCGACCTCGCCGACTTCCTCGCCGCGCTGAGCGCCGCCGGCGGCCGGGACGTGCCCGCCTGGGCCGAGGCCTGGCTGCGCACCAGCGGCGTCGACACGCTGCGCCTGGAGGTCGAGGCCGAGGGCGACGTGCTCGCCTCGGTCGCCCTGGTCAACGACGGCACCCGCCCGCACCGGGTGAAGGTCGGCGTCTACGACCTGGCGGACGGCGCGGTGGTGCTCCGCGGGCGGATCGACGCGGAGGTCGCCGCCGGCGGCCGCACCCCGCTGCCCGAGCTGGCCGGCGCCGCCCGCCCGGCGCTGCTGCTGCCCAACGACGGCGACCTCACCTGGGCGCTGATCCGCCTCGACGAGCACTCCGCCGCGACCGTCGGCACCTCGCTCTCCCGGATCGAGGACGAGCTCGCCCGCGCGGTGCTCTGGGAGCACGCCCGCGACCTGGTGCGCTCCGCCGAACTGCCGGCCGCCGGATACCTGCGGCTGGTCGCCGACCACCTGCCCGCCGAGACGGCGGTGACCATCGTCGAGGCGGTGCTGAAGTTCGCCGCCGAGCACGTCGTCGCCCGCTACCTCGACCCCGCCGACCGGCCCGCCGCGCTGGCCCTGGTCAACGGCGCCGCCCGTGCGGTGCTGGCCCGGCCGGACGCCGGGGAGAGCCTGCGGATCGCCGCGCTGCGCGCCGCCGTCGCCACCGCCACCGGCCCCGAGCGGCTCGCCGAACTGGCCGGCTGGCTGGACGGCCGCGACCTGCCCGGCGGGGTGCCCTTCGACACCGAGCTGCGCTGGGCCGTACTGGTGCAGCTGGCCGCCGCGGGCGAGGCCGACGAGGAGCGGATCGCCGCGGAGCTCGCCGCCGACCCCAGCAACACCGGTGAGCAGGGCGCCGCCCGGGCCCGCGCCGCGCTGCCCGACGCGGCCGCCAAGGAGCGCGCCTGGCAGGCGATGTTCACCCCGGACGGGCTCTCCAACCACCTGCTCGTCGCCACCGCGGACGGCTTCTGGCGTTCCGGCCGCCCGGACCTCCAGCAGGCCTACATGCGGCGGTACTTCGAGCAGATGCCGGCGGTGGGTGCGCGCGGCGGCGCGGTCGTGAAGGCGCTCGGCCACTCGCTCTTCCCGGTCGGCCTGGCGCTGTCGGGCACCGTCCGGGCGGCCGAGGCGTGCCTGGCCCGCACCGACCTCACGCCCACCGTCCGCCGGGTGCTCGCCGACGAACTGGACGACCTGCGGCGGGCGGTCGCCCACCGGGCCTGACCCGCCCGGCCGGCTCCGTCCCCCGTCCGGGGACGGAGCCGGC
>NZ_JBEYFP010000291.1:0-7127 GCF_040634455.1 Kitasatospora sp. NPDC007106 | reverse complement strand
GGCGCGGTGGCCGTCTCCCGGGCGGCGTCCGCACCGGCGGCCGGGGCCGCCGGCTCGCGGCCGGCCGGGCGGGTCGGGGCCGTCTCCTGGCTCACAGCGCGGTGCTCCTGCCTGGCCCGGGCGGGCCGAAGGGGTCGTACGGGACGGGCCGGCGGGCATGCGGCGGCCGGCCGGGGCGCGGGGGATGCCCACCGAGCATATGCAACGGCTCAGCCCGCCTGGCTCCAGGCACCGAACGGGGCGCCGGGCACCGGCTGGCGGGCGGAGTACAGGTGGCCGTCGCAGCCGATCGCCACGGCGACCAGCCGGCCGTCCCGGTCGGTCGCCAGCGCGGGGGTGTGCGCGAGCAGCGGGCCGTCGTGCTGCCAGTCCCGGCCGTCGGCGCGCAGCGCGGTCCGCCCGCGGTCGTCGCGGACGGCCATCGCGCCGTCCGCGGTGGCGATCCGGCCGAAGCCGCCGGGCGGCGCCGACTCGGCCACCACCCGCCACGCCTCGGACCCGGGCGCCCGCTCGGCGGTGAGCACCCGGGCGCTCTTCGGCTCGCGGAAGCGCACCCGCAGCGCGCCCTCCTCGCCCAGCTCGGCAGTGACCGGGCCGCCCGGCACCGGCAGCCCGGTCGGCGGCGCCGGCCGCAGCGGGCCGCCGGGCACGTCCGAGGCCCAGTGCACGACGGTGCGCGGACCGGTCGCGAAGACGTGGGTGTTGCCGTAGCCGTCGACGACCGCGCCCAGGCCGTCCTGGACACCGCCGCCGGCGTGCGGCGGCAGGGTCAGCGCCGTCCACGCCTCCCCGGGGCCGGAGAGGGTCCGGACGGCGACCGTGCCGCCCCAGGTGCGGGCCGCGACCTGCACGGTGCCGTCCGCCAGGGCGAGCCCGACCGGGTAGCCGAACTCCATCGAGCGCACCGGGTCCTCGCCGTCCGGGGCGCCGAGGCTCTCCCACGGACCGAAGGAGTCCCGGCCGGTCTGCACGGCGGTGACGATCTCGCGGCGGTGCTCGTCGGCCGCGTAGCGCAGCATGGTGCGCACGCCGAGCAGGCGTATCAGCCCGTCGCCCTGCCGGAAGGCCTGCACCTGGCCCTCCAGCCCGGTGCCGGCGAGCCGCCGCGGCCCGTCCCAGCCCCGCGGCGACTGCGTCCACTGCACCGCGGCGCCGTTGAGCAGGCCGAACGCGGCCAGCCGCCCGTCGGACAGCGGCACCAGCCAGGCGCCGCTGCCCGGGGCGCGGTACCGGGTGGACTGCGCCCAGCCGTTGCGCAGCGCGCCGGCCCCGACCTTGCGGTCGCCGCAGCCGGCCGGGTCGCCGCAGCGCCGGTTGTCGGCCCAGCCGTAGCTGTTCAGCGCGAGCACCTTGCGGCCGACGGCGGCCTGGTCGAGGTTGTGCGGCAGCGCGGCGTTCACGTAGCCGAGGTAGTGCTCGACGGTGGCGTTCCTCGCCCGGTCGCCGGCCCAGTGCCGGGCGAGTGCGGCCTGCGCGAAGTACGCGGAGTAGGTGTGGTCCTGGTGGTCCAGGTAGACGTGGCCGCTGCGCGGGTCCTTCGGCGGCTTGGGGGAGTGGTCCGGGTTCGGGTCGAGGGTGCGGACCACGGTCGGGCGGTAGTGGTCGAGGACGGAGTGCAGCGTGGCGATCAGCTGCTCCCGGCTGTAGCCGGCGCCGGCGGGCAGTCCGCTGCGCACCGGCGGCAGGGTTTCGAGGGCCTCCGTCTCGCCGAGCCACAGGCCGCGCAGGCTCGCGGCGCGCGGCAGGCTGACCGAGCGGGCCTCGACCAGGGCGAGCAGGATCAGCTGCACCTGGGGCGCGGCCCGCAGGGTGTGCTGCTCGACCAGCCGGCCGTCCAGGTAGCTGACCAGCGACACGTCCCAGGGGCTGTTCTCGTCGCCGGTGGCGAGCAGCGCGAGGGCGGCGGTCAGTCCGTTGATCCGGGCGCGGGTGTAGGCCGGCCGGTCGGCGCGGACGACCCGGCCGAGCTCGGTGTGCAGCACGTTGCGGCCGTCGGACTCGCCGTCGGTGAGGCAGACCGTGACGCAGGCGGCGCCGGAGGCCAGTGCGTGGTCGAGGTCCGGATTCATGAAGTAGAGATTGTCGTCCGGATGTGCGATGACGTGCACGAACGACTGTGTGATGCTGTGATGTGCGACACCGGTCACCTGTGCCGGCCCGAGCGGCTCCGGCTCCTTCGGCCGGTCCTCCCGGACCGCCAGGCCGACGCCGCAGCCCACCGCGGGCAGTGCCAGCGCCCCACCGGTCAGCCAGAGCGCGCGGCGTCTGCTGATCCGACCCCCCATAGTGCTTTCCCCCGTGAATTCCCCGTGTAGATCTGTCGGATTTTAACGGAGCGGTCCGGTACGGCTCCGTGCCCCCCTTTGTCGCCGGCCCGTCCCCGAATGTCCGGATCCTGGACACGAGATGTCAGTGGCTGGGACGCGGAGTAGGGTCCTGAGCATGTCTCGCAGCCTTCGTCTCGCAGTGATCCCCGGTGACGGCATCGGCCAGGAAGTGGTGGCCGAGGGCCTCAAGGTGCTGAGCGCCGCCCTCCCCGCCGACGTGAAGCTGGAGACCACCGAGTACGACCTCGGTGCCCGTCTCTACCACCGCACCGGCGAGACCCTGCCGGACGCCGTCCTGGAGGAGCTCAAGGACCGCGACGCGATCCTGCTCGGCGCCATCGGCGACCCCAGCGTCCCGTCCGGCGTCCTGGAGCGCGGCCTGCTCCTCAAGCTCCGCTTCGCCTTCGACCACCACATCAACCTCCGCCCGGGCAAGCTCTTCCCCGGTGTGAAGTCCCCGCTGGCCGGCGACCCGCAGATCGACTTCGTGGTCGTCCGCGAGGGCACCGAGGGCCCCTACGTCGGCAACGGCGGCACCCTGCGCGCCGGCACCGAGCAGGAGGTGGCCACCGAGGTCAGCCTCAACACCGCCTTCGGCATCGAGCGGGTCGTCCGCGACGCCTACCGCCGCGCCCAGGCCCGCCCCCGCAAGAAGCTCACCCTCGTCCACAAGAACAACGTGCTGGTCCACGCCGGCCACCTGTGGACGCGGATCTTCCAGGAGGTCGGCCGGGAGTTCCCCGAGGTCACCACCGACTACCTGCACGTCGACGCGGCGACGATCTTCTTCGTCACCCAGCCCGAGCGCTTCGACGTGATCGTCACCGACAACCTGTTCGGCGACATCCTCACCGACCTCGCCGCGGCCGTCACCGGCGGCATCGGCCTGGCGGCCTCCGGCAACATCAACCCCACCGGCGCGTTCCCGTCGATGTTCGAGCCCGTCCACGGCTCCGCCCCCGACATCGCGGGCCAGGGCAAGGCCGACCCGACCGCCACCGTGCTGTCCGTCGCCATGCTGCTGGAGCACCTCGGCTACACCGCCGAGGCCGCGAAGGTCGAGGCCGCCGTCGCCGCGGACCTCGCCGAGCGCACCGGCGCCCGCTCCACCTCCGAGGTCGGCGACGCGCTCGCCGCCCGAGTATCCGGCTGACGGGCCGGGAACAGCACAGGGTTCCTGCCCGAAGGGCCGGAACCGCACAGCACGACAGCCGACCGGCTGTTCGGCACGGCCCTCTGGATGCGAGTATCGACAGTGGGCCGTGCCGTCGTGCGTTCTACCCCTTCGGCGGAGGCGGCCCGGACCAACCCCACGGTGAAGGACAGACAGTCATGAGTACGCCCACCCAGGCGCCCATCACGTTCGAGCTCAAGCCCTCCGCGCACCCGCTGTCCGACGCGGAGCGCGAGGCCCGGCTGGCCAACCCCGGCTTCGGCCGGATCTTCACCGACCACATGGTCACCATCCGGTGGACGGAGGGTCTGGGCTGGCACGACGCCCAGCTCACGCCGTACGCGCCGCTGGAGATCGACCCGGCCAACATGACGCTGCACTACGGCCAGTCGATCTTCGAGGGCCTCAAGGCCTACCGGCAGGCCGACGGCTCCATCGCCACCTTCCGCCCCGAGGCCAACGCCGCCCGCTTCCAGGCCTCCGCCCGCCGGCTCGCCATGCCCGAGCTGCCGGTCGAGACCTTCGTCGAGGCCGTCGAGCTGCTCGTCCAGCAGGAGCAGGGCTGGGTGCCGAACCAGCCCGAGCAGAGCCTCTACCTGCGGCCGTTCATGTTCGCCACCGAGGTCGGCCTGGGCGTCCGCCCGGCCAACTCCTACCTCTTCATGATCATCGCCTCGCCGGCCGGCGCGTACTTCCCCGGCGGCATCAAGCCGGTCTCTGTCTGGCTCTCCGAGGAGTACGTCCGGGCCGCGCCGGGCGGCACCGGCGCCGCCAAGTGCGCCGGCAACTACGCCGCCTCGCTGATCGCCCAGGCCCAGGCCGCCGAGAAGGGCTGCGACCAGGTCGTCTGGCTCGACGCCGCCGAGCACCGGTGGATCGAGGAGATGGGCGGCATGAACCTCTACTTCGTCTTCGGCGAGGGCGAGGACGCCAGGATCGTCACCCCCGAGCTGTCCGGCGCCCTCCTCCCCGGCATCACCCGGGACTCGCTGCTCCAGCTCGCCTCCGACCTCGGCTACGCGGTCGAGGAGCGGCGGATCTCCACCGACGAGTGGAAGCAGGGCAACGCCGACGGCACCCTCACCGAGGTGTTCGCCTGCGGCACCGCCGCCGTCATCACGCCGGTCGGCTCCGTGAAGTCCGCCCGCGGCGACTGGACGGTCGGCAAGGGCGAGCCCGGCCCGACCACCATGGAGCTCCGCAAGGCCCTCCTCGCCATCCAGGGCGGCCAGGCCCCGGACACCCACAACTGGCTCCACAAGATCGTCTGACCTTTTCGGAGTGGTTGACCACGCCAGGGGCGCGGGGGAACTGCGCGCTACGGAAGGAACGGACCGCACTCGGGCCCGGACGGCGAGTTGCACCGTCTGTCCGACCCCGGCTGCGGGTGATGTCCTCCCGGCTCGCGCAGTTCTCCCCCCAGCCTTCGGCCGGGAGGTGCCCCCACGCGCCCCTGTGGTTCACCACCTGCTGCCAGCAGGCGTGTCTCGGTATGCGGATGGTCCGGGCCGGATGGCGGATGGTGTGCCAGACTGCCAGTGTGTCCTCGCTTTCGCTGATCATTAGCAGCAGGCGCGCCGGTCCGCAGTGACCGCTCCGCACCACCCCGTTGCGGAGCGACCACGAGCGTCCAGACCCGCGCGCAGACCTCTCGCACCCGCGAGGGGTCTTTTGTTTTGCCCCGGACCGGCCCCGGCCCCCACAAGGAGCCCGGAGACACCGGGGAGCGCGCGGGATGCTGGACAGTGGAGCCGGATCCCACCGGCAACAGCAGTACTCCACCGAACGGAGAACCCAGGGCCATGACCGAGGCCAGCGACCACCCCAACGACAGCTTCCACGTCTTCGACACCACGCTGCGCGACGGCGCCCAGCGCGAGGGCATCAACCTCACCGTCGCGGACAAGCTGACCATCGCCCGGCACCTGGACGAGTTCGGCGTCGGCTTCATCGAGGGCGGCTGGCCCGGCGCCAACCCCCGCGACACCGAGTTCTTCGCCCGGGCGGCGGCCGAACTCGACCTCAAGCACGCCCAGTTGGTCGCGTTCGGGGCGACCCGCCGGGCCGGTGGCCGGGCGGCGGACGACCCGCAGCTGGCCGCCCTCGTCAACTCCGGTGCCCCGGTGGTCACCCTGGTCGCCAAGTCGCACGACCGGCACGTGGAGCTGGCCCTGCGCACCACCCTGGACGAGAACCTGGAGATGGTCCGGGACAGCGTCGAGTACCTGCGCTCGCAGGGGCGGCGGGTGTTCATCGACTGCGAGCACTTCTTCGACGGCTACAAGGCGAACCCGGAGTACGCCCTGGCGGTGGTCTCCACCGCGCACCGCGCCGGCGCCGACGTGGTGGTGCTCTGCGACACCAACGGCGGCATGCTGCCGCTGGGCGTCCGCGAGACCGTCGCCGAGGTGCTCGCCAGGACGGGGGCCCGGATCGGCATCCACGCGCAGGACGACACCGGCTGCGCGGTCGCCAACACGCTGGCCGCGGTGGACGCCGGCGCGACCCACGTGCAGTGCACCGCCAACGGCTACGGCGAGCGGGTCGGCAACGCCAACCTCTTCCCGGTGGTCGGCGCGCTGGAGATCAAGTACGGCCGCCGGGTGCTGCCCGAGGGCCGGCTCGCCGAGATGACCCGGATCTCGCACGCCGTCGCCGAGGTGGTCAACCTCGCACCGTCCACCCACCAGCCGTACGTGGGCTTCTCGGCCTTCGCGCACAAGGCGGGCCTGCACGCCTCCGCGATCAAGGTGGACCCGGACCTGTACCAGCACATCGACCCGGAGCTGGTCGGCAACACCATGCGGATGCTGGTCTCCGACATGGCCGGCCGGGCCTCCGTCGAGCTCAAGGGCAAGGAGCTCGGCTACGACCTGTCCGAGGACCGGGACCTGGTCGGCCGGGTGGTCGCCAAGGTCAAGGAGCAGGAGAACCAGGGCTACACCTACGAGGCCGCCGACGCCTCCTTCGAGCTGCTGCTCCGTGACGAGGTGCGCGGCCGCCGCGAGCGCTTCTTCAGCCTGGAGTCCTGGCGGACCATCAGCGAGCAGCGCGCGGACGGCACCCCGGGCAACGAGGCCACGGTGAAGCTCTGGGCGAAGGGCGAGCGCCGGATCGCCACCGGCGAGGGCAACGGCCCGGTCGACGCCCTGGACAGGGCGCTGCGCACCGCGCTGGAGCGGATCTACCCGCAGCTCGCGAAGCTGGAGCTGGTGGACTACAAGGTCCGCATCCTGGAGGGCCAGCACGGCACCGGCTCCAAGACCCGGGTCCTGGTGGAGTCCGGGGACGGGGTGGCGTCCTGGTCCACGGTCGGTGTCGCGGACAACGTGATCGCGGCCTCCTGGCGGGCCCTGGAGGACGCCTACACCTACGGGCTGCTGCGGGCCGGAGTGGTGCCGGAGGAGACGGAATGAGGCTTCCGCGACGCCCGGGGCTCTTGGAGCACGAGGGGGCGTGAGAACGCCGGAGGGGGCGCGGAAACCGCGCCCCCTCCGGGGTGTCCGGCCCCTCCGTGGGCCCGTGCCTCAGCGGAGGCGGGCCAGGAGGGCGTGCTCGACGAGGGTGATGAGGGCGCTCTTGGCGCTGTCCCGGCGTCGGGCGTCGAGGGTGATGATGGGGGTGTC
>NZ_JBEYFP010000290.1:0-7142 GCF_040634455.1 Kitasatospora sp. NPDC007106 | reverse complement strand
GCCGGGGTGCGGCGGGCCGGGCGCGGGCGCCGGAGGGCGCGGCTGTCAGGAGGTCTCGACCCAGACCCCGTCGAAGCCCTGCTTGGCGTACAGGCTGACGAAGTTCCAGCCGGCGGGCGGGTTGGTCACGGTGAGCGTCTCGGCGTTGCCGGTGCCCGCCGACCTCACGGTGTAGGCGGTGTTGGTGGCCCAGTTGGTGTTGCTGTAGTAGAGGTCGGCGTCGCCGGTGCCGCCGCCGCTGGTGACGGTGAGGCGGGCGGTGCCGGCCGGGACCCACAGGTAGAGGTAGCGGTGGTCACCGGTGGGCGAGGCGAGGTTGCTGCGGCGGCAGCCCGGCTCCAGGCGGCGGGTGTCGGGGTCGGTGCACTCGGGGCGGCCGCAGCCGGTGGGGGTGCAGCTGCCGAGCCAGCGGTCGAAGTCGGCGTCGTAGCGGGTGCCGATGGTGCCGGTGAGCAGGGTGCGGGCGCCGGCCCAGTCGCCGGTGCGGTAGCGGGCGAGCAGGGTGTCGACGTCGGCCCGGTGCGTCTCGATCATGTAGCGGACGGCCAGGTAGCCCCAGTTGTAGACGCGGGTGGAGTCGGCGTTGTCGTAGGTGGTGTCGAAGAGGGTGCTGAGCCGGTAGGTGTGCTTGCCGGCCTGGGTGAGGGCGTCGGTGTAGGTGGCGCCGCGGTAGGAGTAGGAGACGTACTCGGCGAAGCCCTCCACCCACCAGACGGTCGGGGTGGCGGTGCCGGCCGCGAAGTCGCCGTACATGTCGAACCGGCCGTCGAGGTAGTGGGTGTACTCGTGGTTGAGGTTCCAGATCTGGAAGTCGGGGCGCAGCCACTCGGCCTCGTGGGCGATGAACCGGGGCTGGTTGCCGGCGGCGGAGGGGTCGCCCTCCAGGTACATGCCGCCGTTGTCGGTGCTGATGCCGTAGATGGCTCCGGCGTAGGTGCGGTAGTCGGTGCTGGAGTGGAAGACGACGACCTCGATGGTGGTGTTGCGGTCGCCGGCGACCGGGCCGTTGTCGCGGACGATGCCGTGCACGTAGGCGTCCTGGCCGGCGAGGCTGGTGCAGGTGGCGGTGAGCTGGTCGGCCGTCATCTGCTGGGCGAGGATGCGGATGCTCGGGCTGCAGGTGCGGGTGACGGTGAGGACGGCGGCCTTCAGCCGGTTCGCGAGGTCGCAGGTGCCGTAGTAGGCGCACTGGGCGGCGTCGTACTCGGCGGCCATCTCGGCGAGGCCGACCCAGAGCTGGGCGGTGGGGCCGGTCATCGCGGTGCGGCCGAGCAGGTCCTTGACCAGCGGGCGGACGGCGGCCTGGAGTTCGGGGTGCTGGAGGAAGCGGGCGAGTTCCCGGCCGGCGTTGGAGACGAGGTAGCCGCGGTCGCCGCCGAGCATCCCGAGGTGGGCGGTCGCGAAGGCGCCGAGGGTGTCGAGGACGCCGTGGTCGGCTGCGACGGCGGCGACGAAGTCGGGTGACTGGTGGCCGCGCCAGAGCACCGTGAAGGTGTTGTTGACGGCGTTGAGCATCCACCAGGAGGC
The DNA here is from genome assembly GCF_040634455.1 of Kitasatospora sp. NPDC007106. NCBI lineage: Bacteria > Bacillati > Actinomycetota > Actinomycetes > Kitasatosporales > Streptomycetaceae > Kitasatospora > Kitasatospora sp. NPDC007106. Next base: position 5,615 of record NZ_JBEYFP010000290.1, on the reverse strand, counting down.
GTCGTAGCGGGTGTCGTAGTCGGTGAGCAGGCGCCGGACGACGGCGAGGTAGCGGGCGTTCTCGCCGGAGCTGTCGATCAGGGTGACGGCCTCGGAGAGGGTCTGGCCGTTGGCGTCGGTGACGTCGCGGGAGTGCGGGGCGGCGAAGAAGGCGTCGAGGGCGGCGCGGATCGAGCCCTGCAGGGCGGCGCCGTAGCTGCCGACGTCGCCGGAGTGGTACCACTGCACGTAGTAGCCGGCCCGCAGGTAGAGCACCAGTTGGGCGGCGGAGGTGCTGTTGTCGCCGGGGTAGGCGGTGGAGACGTCCCGCAGGGCGTCGGCGACGGAGACCATCTGGGCCTCGCGGAAGGCGCCGCGGGCGTCCGTGCCGGTGAGGGTGAACAGGGTGTTGATGCAGCCGGTGTCGGCGGCCTTCACGGCCTGGACGAGGGCGGCGCCGGTGCGGCCGGTGAAGTCGCCGACCGAGCAGGCGGCGGCCGCGGTGCGGGGTGCGACGGCGCTGCGGGGTTCGGCGGTCGAGGGTGCGGTTCGGGGCTTGTCCCGCCGGGTGGCGGCGGCGTCGTAGGCGGGCTGGGGGGCCCGTTCGGCGGGGCGGGAGAGGGCGGCCTCGGCGGGGGCGAGGGCGGTCTCGGGCCGCTGGACGGTGGCCGGGCTCGGGGCCGGGCCGGAACGGCTGGTGGTGCCGGGGTGCTGCGGAGTGCTCGGGGCGGCTTCGCTCTCGGTGGAGAGCAGCAGACCGAGCGTCAGGCAGCAGACGAGCGCGAGGGCGAGCCACCGCAGGGCGCGCAGGGGTGAGGGTGTCCGGGAGGTGTGCACGTGGGGGCCTCCGGGCCGGGTGAAGTGGCCGCGTGGGGGCGGCCGTTGACGGTGACGGGCAGGGCGGAGCGATCCGCACGGCTCCGCTGTCCGTGAAGGTGTGACATGTACAATTGCACGCGTCACATGGCATGGGAAGTCCTCACGCAGACTCAAGTTCGCTCCACAGAGGCCCAGTTGGGCCTGAGCTGCGGAGAAGAGGCGTGGACATGAAGAGTCAGGGAATAGTCGTCCCAAAGTATGGACATCTGATTACCAGCCAGTAGCCTCTGACGCTGTGACAGAGACCACCGACTCCGTGTCCCCCGCCGTCGCCCGGCCGCGCCGCCGCCGGGTGCTGAAGGCCGCCGCCCTCACCGCCGGCGCGGCCGTCCTGCCGATCGCCGCGGGCACCGCGCCGGCCACCGCCGCCACCGCCCCGCAGTTCCTGCACGGCGTCGCCTCCGGCGACCCGCTCGCCGACGGCGTCGTGCTCTGGACGAGAGTGACGCCCACCCCGGACGCCGTCCCCGGCTCCGGCGCCGGCCCGGCCACCGACGTCGTCTGGCAGATCGCCACCGACAAGTCCTTCACCTCGGTGCGCGCCAGCGGCACGGTCACCACCGCCGCCGCCACCGACCACACGGTCAAGGTGGACGTCCGCGGCCTGACCGCCGACACCGTCTACTGGTACCGGTTCACCGCCGGCGGGGTCTCCTCCCCCGTCGGCCGCACCCGCACCGCCCCCGCCGCCGACGCCGCCCTCGACCGGCTGCGGCTCGGCGTCGCCTCCTGCGCCAACTGGGAGGCCGGCTACTTCTCCGCGTACCGCCACCTCGCCGCCCGCGGCGACCTCGACGTCTTCCTCTTCCTCGGCGACTACATCTACGAGTACAAGACCGGCGAGTTCTGCGCCGCCGGCAAGGTCGTCCGCCCGCACGACCCCGCGCACGAGATCACCACCCTCGCCGACTACCGCACCCGGCACGGCAGGTACAAGACCGACCCGGACCTGCAGGGCCTGCACGCGATCGTGCCGACCGTCGCCATCTGGGACGACCACGAGTTCGCCAACGACGCGTGGTCCGGCGGCGCCGAGAACCACACCCCCGGCACCGAGGGCGACTGGTCCGCGCGGATGGCCGCCGCCAAGCAGGCCTACTTCGAGTGGATGCCCGTCCGCCCGTCGATCGCCGGCACCACCTACCGCCGGCTGCGCTACGGCAAGCTCGCCGACCTGCACCTGCTCGACCTGCGGTCGTTCCGCTCCCAGCAGGTCAAGGTCGGCAGCGGCGACGTCGACTCCGCCGACCGCACCATGACCGGCCGCGCCCAGCTCGACTGGCTGAAGTCCGGTCTCTCCGCCTCCGACACCACCTGGCGGCTCATCGGCAACGAGGTGATGATCTCCCCCGTCGCCTTCCTGTCGCTGCCGGACTACCTGCTTCGGCCGATCGCCAAGCTGCTCGGCCTGCCCGGCGAGGGCCTCGCGATCAACCCGGACCAGTGGGACGGCTACACCCACGACCGCCGCGAGCTCCTCGGCCACCTGAAGAACAACGGCATCGGCAACACCGTCTTCCTCACCGGCGACATCCACTCCGCCTGGGCCGCCGACGTCCCGAACGAGGCCGCCACCTACCCGGCCTCCGGCAGCGTCGCCACCGAGTTCGTCGTCACCTCGGTCAGCTCCGACAACATCGACGACTTCCTCAAGGTCGCCCCGCAGACCCTCTCGCTGGTCGCGGCCGCCGCCATCCAGGCGGCCAACCGCCACATCAAGTGGGTCGACCTCGACTCGCACGGCTACGGCGTCCTCGACATCACCCCGCAGGCCGTGCAGATGGACTACTACATCCTCTCCGACCGCACCCGGCGCGACGCCACCACCAAGTGGACCCGCTCCTACCGCACCCGCACCGGTACCCAGCAGGTCGAACGGGTCTGGTCCCCCGTCAAGTGACCCAGACGCGCCCGCCCGCGGCAGGAGAGGCCGCGGGCGGGCGCCCCTTCGCCCCTTACGCTCCGGGTGCGAAGCGGACCAGCAGGTCGCCGGCGGTGAGCCGTTCGACCTCTTCGGGGGCGGCGTCGAAGGGGCCCGGGTAGAGGCGGTAGGCGGAGCCGGACAGCTTCTCCGGGGCGGGGACGTCGCCGTCCACCAGGGCGACGAACGCCCGGGTGCCGGCCAGGCGTTCGGTGGCGGTGGCCCGCTCGGCGGCGTCCGCTCCCACCAGCTGCCGCAGGCGGGCGGCGAAGTCCTCCACCGGCTCGCCCTCGTGGCGGCGCCAGCTGCGCAGCCCCGCGCCGTCCCGGCCGCGGACGAGCACCTCGTCGGCGCCGGCGGCTGCCTGCGCGACGGCGAGGTCCCAGAGGGTGGCCCGGTTGCCCGGGGAGAAGTGGTCGAGGACGTCCTTGGAGAGCCGGCCGACCTCCTCGCTGTACCGGCGGACGCTGTGGAAGCCGCCGTCCGCCCCGGTGTTGAGGTCCGTCCAGGTGTAGCGGCGGTCCTCCAGGTCGACGATCATCGGGACGCAGACCTTGGCGTCGCCCATCAGGTCGAGTCGCTGCCGGACGGCCTTCGGGTCGTAGTGGCCGACGCCGCGGTCGGCCGCGGAGAGCTGGATGAAGCCCGCGAAGGCGTCGGTGAGCTGCTCGAAGGCGACGTCGTTGTAGCTGAAGACGATCATCACCGCGTAGCGGCTGCCGGCGGCGGCGAGCCGACCGAGGTCCAGGTCGACGAACTCGGTGGCCCCGTGCGGCGGCGGCGCGGAGACGAAGTCCCCGGAGTGGACGGCCGCCCGGTCGCCGTGCACCAGCTCGGTGTAGTCGCACAGCCCGGTGAACCGCCACTCGGCGTCGTACAGCGCGACCGAGAGGTCGAGGTCCACCCGCAGGTGCTCGGGCTGCATCCAGTGCAGGAACAGCCGCAGGCGCTCGCCCGCGGGCAGGCGCTGCCGGCTGCCGCGCGGGACGGCGACCAGGGTCTTGGCGGCGGCCCGCTCGGCGAACGGCACCACCAGGTCGGCGAGGCCCTCGTCGATCAGGGCGAGGTCGTAGCGCTCCCCCGCGCACCGCCGCAGCAGTTCGGTCTCCACGGACTCGACGACCGGGCGGGCGAGTTCGGCCGGGACGACGGCGCCGTGGTCCTCCCGGGCGTGCGCCAGGGAGACGGTGCCGCGCGGGAAGTACAGCCGGCGCTCGCCCTGTTCGCGGTGGCCGCGCAGCCGGCCGTAGGCGCCGAGCAGCGGGCCGGGGGCGGCGCCGCGCAGGGCGTCGGTGACGGTGCGCAGCACGTCCGCGGGCAGCGGTTCGCCGGGGGCGGTGGCGGCCTGCACCCGGAGCAGGTGGTGCAGGCGGCGGGCGAGTTCGCCGGGCCGGGCTGCCAGGGTGCGGGCCGCGCCGGCGACGTCCCCGGCGGCGAGCCGGGACTCGGCCCGGCCTGCGAAGCCGGTGAAGCCGAGCCTGGTGCGTCCGCCGGTCTCCACCACCCGCAGCGGGTGCGGCGGTTCGGCGAACCCGGCGCCGACCGGGTGCTCCCGCAGGTCGGTCTCCCGCAGCAGCACGAAGGCCGCGGCGATCGTCGGGTAGCGGTTCCGGTACTCGTACGGGTGGAGGAGTTCGCCGGCCCGCAGCCAGGCGGAGCGGTGGCGGCGCAGGTCCTCGGCGAGCGAGGGCAGCGGCAGGCCGTCGAGGATCGCCAGCAGGCCGCGGCGCAGCGGGCGGGGCAGGTTGCGCAGCCGTAGCCGCCGGGCGGTGGCGGGCAGCAGGTCGGGCTCGGCGCCGGACCAGGACCAGAGCAGCCGCAGCACGTCGGTGGCGGTGTCGATCCGTTCGGCAAGCACCGGCAGGGCGCCGTCCGGGTCGCGGCGCAGCAGGGCGGTGAGGACGACGGCCTTGGTCTCGCGGACGGGGATCTGCGCGGGGAGGCGCATCGCCAGGTCGTCGGGGGCGAGGGCGAGCAGCGCGGCGAGGTCCTCGCGGTCCTGCGGGTCGAGCGGGGTGCGGCGGGCGAGCAGCCGGGTCAGTTCGGCCAGTGCGACGTCGAGGGTCTCGCCCTCGGCGAGGCGCAGCGGGCGGAGCGTCTGCTCGCCGCCGAACTCCTCGGCGGCCTTGCGGCCGGCCGGGTTGTCCTCGCCGAGCCAGGGTTCGTCGGCGAGCGGGGTGGCGCACAACGGGCAGCGGTCGCCGCGCCCTTGGGCCGTCAGGCCGTGGTGGCAGCCGGGGCAGAGCAGGTGTGCGCAGGGGGCGAGTGCGGCGATGCCCGCCTCGGCGCCGACCCGGCCGCAGTGCGCGCAGGGCTGGCGCGGCTGGTTGAGCAGGAAGGCGCGGATGCTGCGCGAGTAGAGGATGTGCGCGTGGTCGGGCACCGCGTCCGGGAACCGGTGGAACAGGGTGAGGTGCCGGCGGTCGGCGCCGAGCCGGTGGTCGATCCGGGCGAGCAGTCCGCTGCCGACGGCGGCCAGCGCGGTGGGCGTGAGCCGGGCCAGGGCGGCGCGCAGGCCGACGGTGAGCAGGTGGCCGCGCTGGGCGAGGTCGGCGTCCAGGGCGACCAGGCCGGCGGTGCTCCAGGGGTCCGCGGCGGGCAGCAGGCCCGCGGTCGGGACACAGACGGCTCCGCGGCGGCGGAGCAGGAACGAATCGAGGTCGACGTCGACGTCAGCCGAGGCGACTCGGGTCATACGGAGAATCCCCCGGGGGATGCGAAGGCGGGAGAGGAAGAGGGGGGGCGGAGAGGGGGCACGCTGGTTCTTTTCGAGGAGGAAGGAGAAGGAAGCACGCCGCGGAGCCGCCCGCATCCGCGACCCTAGTGCAGCCCCGCC
>NZ_JBEYFP010000289.1:0-7173 GCF_040634455.1 Kitasatospora sp. NPDC007106 | reverse complement strand
CCCGGCCGGCGGCGTCCCCGGGGGGTGCGGCTGGGTGGGAGGTCCGCGGCGGGGGCCGCGAGGGTGTGACGACGGTGCGGGGGTGGCGCAGAAGGGCGCCCCGGCGGTGCGGCGGTGGCCCGGCCGCACTGTCGAAGCGCTTCAACGTGGCGCCGAGGCTAGGCCAGCCGCGGCCGTCGCACAAGGGTTTGCGCGCGCTTCACGGTTCAGGACTTGACGGTGGAACAGACCGTGCGACCGCTTCGGGACAGCCACCTGCGGCCCTGTCGAATCGGTCTGGACCAGCAGGAACACCCGGCCCGGGCGGCCCGGCCCGGCGGTCGGCCATCTTGACAGCCTGCGGTGCCACTGCCAATTTCGAAGCGCTTCGACCGACCACCTCGTGAAGCCACAGCTCCGCCCCCGTGCCGCACCGGAGGACCATCCATGCCCGACGCCCCTTACCGCGACGCCCGGCTGCCCGCCCGCCGACGGGTCGAGGACCTCCTGTCGAGGCTCACCACGGACGAGAAGATCGCCCTGCTGCACCAGCACGCGCCCGCCGTCCCCCGGCTCGGCCTGGCCGCCCACACCACCGGCACCGAGGCGTTGCACGGCGTCTCCTGGCTCGGCCCGGCCACGTCCTTCCCGCAGGCGGTCGGCCTCGGCGCCACCTGGGACCGCGCGCTGCTGCGCCGGGTCGGCGAGGCCGTCGCCACCGAGGTCCGTGCCTTCCACGAGCGGCCCGCCGCCCCCGGCCGCGCCCGGATCGGCCTCAACGTCTGGGCGCCCGTGGTCAATCCGCTGCGCCACCCGCTCTGGGGCCGCAACGAGGAGGGCTACGCCGAGGACCCTTCGCTGACCGCCGACCTCGCCGCCGCCTACACCGGTGGCCTGCGCGGCGACCACCCCGTGCACTGGCGCACCGCGCCCACCCTGAAGCACTTCCTCGGCTACAACAACGAGACCGACCGCACCACCAGCTCCTCCGACCTGCCGCCGCGCGTCCTGCACGAGTACGAACTGCCGTGCTACCGCGGCCCGGTGGAGGCCGGTGCGGTGGCCGCCGTGATGCCCTCGTACAACCTGGTCAACGGGCGGCCCGCGCACCTCACCCCCTACCTGAAGGAGGAGCTGCGGCAGTGGAAGAACGGCGCCGACCTGCTGGTCTGCAGCGACGCCGAGGCGCCGTCCAACCTGGTCGCCGCCCAGCGGTGGTCCGCCGACCACGCCGAGGCGCACGCCGCCGCGCTGCGCGCCGGGGTGGACAGCTTCACCGACCACGGCACCGACTCCCCCGTCACCACCGCCCGGCTGACCGAGGCGCTGCGGCGCGGCCTCGTCACCGAGGCCGACATCGACGCCGCCGTCGGCCGGCAACTGCTGATGCGGATCAACTGCGGCGAACTCGACCCGGAGCTCGACCCGTACGCCGGAACCGGCCAGGACGTGATCGGCTGCGAGGCGCACCGCGGGCTCGCCCGGCAGGCCGCCCGGCAGGCCGTGGTGCTGCTGCGCAACGAGGGCGGCCTGCTGCCGCTGCCCGCCGACGGCACCCTCGCCGTGCTCGGCCCGCTCGGCGACGACGTGCTGCGCGACTGGTACAGCGGCTCGCTGCTGCACCGCACCACCCTGCTCGACGCACTGCGCGAACGGCTCGGCGCCGACCGGGTGCTCCACGCCGACGGCCTGGACCGGATCGCGCTGCGCTCCGCCGCCACCGGCCGCTACCTCTCGGCCGCCCCGGACGGCACCCTCGCCGTCTCGGCCGAGCACGTCGGCGAGCACGAGGGCTTCGCCGTCCAGGACTGGGGCCACGGCGTCACCACCCTGCAGGCCCACGACGGCCGCTACCTGACCAAGGACGGCTACGGGCTGCTCGCCGCCACCGCCGACCACCCGGACGAGTGGGTCGTCCAGGAGACCTTCCGGCTGGAGCGCGGCGAGGACGGCCGGGTGCGCCTCCGGCACCTCGGCAGCGGCCACTGGGTTGCGCTCGCGGCCGGCAGCGACGCGCTCACCACCTACGCGTCCTCCCGCGAGCAGGCCGAGCCGTTCACCGTCCGCACCGTCTCGGCCGGCGCCGAGCGGGCCGCCGCTCGCGCCGCCGCGGCCGGCACGGTGGTCGTCGTGGTCGGCAACGACCCGCACGTCAACGGCCGGGAGACCGAGGACCGCCCCGACCTGGCCCTGCCGCCGCAGCAGGAGGAGGTGCTGCGCGCGGCCCGCGCCGCCAACCCGCGCACCGTCCTCGCCCTGGTCAGCAGCTACCCGTACGCGCACGAGCGGGCCGCCGCCGACGTCGCGGCGGTGCTGTGGACGGCGCACGGCGGCCAGGAGGGCGGCGCGGCCCTCGCCGACGTGCTGCTCGGCGACCACAACCCGTCCGGCCGGCTGCCGCAGACCTGGTACCGCGCCGACCAGCCGCTGCCCGGGCTGCTGGACTACGACATCATCACCGCCCGCAGCACCTACCTCTACCTCGACGAGGAGCCGCTGCACCCCTTCGGCCACGGCCTCTCCTACACCGAGTTCCGCTACGGCGCGCTGACCGCTGCCGTCGACGGCGACCACGCCCTCGCGGAGCTGACCGTCGCCAACCGCGGCCCGCGCGCGGGCGCCGAGGTCGTCCAGCTGTACGGCCGTGCGCACGACGCCCCGGTCGCCACCCCGCTGCGGCGGCTGGTCGGCTTCGAGCGGATCGAGCTCGCCCCGGGCGAGGAGCGGCGGGTCGCCTTCCGTGTCCCGCTCGCCGCGCTCGGCCGCTTCGACCCGGGGCACGGCCGCTGGACGGTCGACCCCGGCCGGTACACCCTCGCCGCCGGTGCCTCCAGCGCCGACCTGCGCGCCGCCGCCGAGCTCGCCCTGACCGGCCCGGCAGCACCGCCCCGCCCCGGTCTCGCCGGCCCGATCGCCGCCCGGGACTTCGACGAGGCGGCGGGCGTCCGGCTGGTCGAGCGCAGCCGCGAGGGCGGCGAGGCGGTGGCGGGCGGGGGCCCCACCCCGGCCCGACTCGTCTTCCGCGCCGTGGACTTCGGCGACGGGGCGACCCGCGTCGAGCTCACCGCCGCCCGGGAGGGCGCCGGGCCGGCCGCCGTCGAGCTGCACCTGGCCGGCGCGGTCACCCGGATCGAGGTGCCCGCCACCGGCGGCCGGTACGCCTGGACGGCCGTCCGGGCCGACCTCGCCGCGCCCGCCAAGGGCGTCCACGAGCTGCGGATCGTGCTGCGCGGCGCGCTGCGGCTGGCCGAGGCCGCCTTCGGCTGAGCCGGGTGCCGGCCCCGCGGCGGCGGTTGCGGGGCCGGCACTTGGCGATCCGCGCACGGATCGCGCACGGAGGGTGCACGGACCGTCCGAGCCCTCCCCCGGCACGTACCCGCTGAGGCAGGATCAGCCCCCATGACCGCCAGGATTCTCGTTCACACCCGCAACCTGCTCTTCCCGCACGAGTCCGTCGTCGACGGCGTGCGCGCGCTGCGCGAACTCGGCGCCGACCACGGCTTCGACGTGGACGCCACCGACGAGCCCTCGGAGTTCCGCCCGGGCTCGCTGCGCCGCTACGCCGCCGTGGTCTTCCTCTCCACCGGCGGCGACGTGCTGGACGAGCCGGGACGGGACGCCCTGCGGGCCCACCTCGGCGCCGGGAACGGCTGGATGGGCGTGCACTGCGCGGCCGGCACCGAGCTGGAGTGGCCCTGGTACGAGGGCCTGGTCGGGGCCCGCTTCCACAGCCACCCGCCGATCCAGACCGCCACCGTCCGCACCGCCGACAGCGGCCACCCGGCCACCTCGCACCTTCCGCCCAGCTGGACGTGGACCGACGAGTGGTACAACTTCCGCACCGACCCCCGGGAGCGCGGCGTGCGGGTGCTGCTCACCGTGGACGAGGACGGCTACGAGGGCGGGCTGATGGGCCCCGGCCACCCGATCGCCTGGTCCGGCGAGCACGACGGCGCCCCCACCTTCTACACCTCGATCGGCCACGCGCCGGAGGCCTACCGGGATGCCTGCTTCCGGGCGCACCTGCTGGGCGGTGTCCGGCATGCGCTCGGCGAGAAGTGAGAGATGCCCGGTTTGACCGATTTCCTGTGAGAGGCTGGCGGGCGCCGGAGTCGGACGAGCCCGAGGAGCAGCCCCGATGTACGCCATCCACAGCCCGCTGCCCGACGCCGACCGCACCGCGGTCGGCGAGGCCCTGCAGGGCGCCCTGGTCGACCTGGTCGACCTCTCGCTGGTCGGCAAGCAGCTGCACTGGAACGTGGTGGGCCCGCGCTTCCGCTCCGTCCACCTGCAGCTGGACGAGATCGTCGCGCTCGCCCGGCAGCACGCGGACACGGTGGCGGAGCGGGCCGCCGCGATCGGCTTCCCGCCGGACGGCCGGGCGCGGACCGTCGCCGACAGCAGCGGCATCACCGCCCCCGTCTCGGGACCGATCCAGGACGACGACACGGTGGCGGCCCTGGTCGCCGCCCTCGGCGCGGTGATCGCCCGGATGCGGCAGCGGATCACCGCCACCGCCGACCCGGACCCGGTCAGCCAGGACATCCTGATCGGCCTCACCGCCGACCTGGAGAAGTACTCCTGGATGGCGCAGGCCGAACACCCCGGCTGAGCCCGTTCCGCGGGCCGCGCGGGGTGCCCCGCGCGGCCCCGCTGCTACAGCCGCTCCCCCGGCACCGCCGCGTACGCCGCGCGCAGGGCCGCCACCACCGGGTGCGCCACCGCCAGGTCCGTCCCGTCCACCGCCGCCACCGGGCGCACCCCGACGGCGGCGTTGGTCGCGAAGGCGGCCTCGAAGCCCGCCGCGCCGGTGATCCGCAAGGCCCGCCACGGGTGGGCGGCCTGCAGCAGTTCCATGGTGGTGCCGCGCAGCTGATCGGCCGTCGGCCAGAGGACCTCGCCGCCGCGGACGAAGCCGATGTTCCAGGTGCCGCCCTCGGAGACGGCCCCGGAGGCGTCGGTGAACAGGGCGTCGTCGTAGCCGGCCGCCTGTGCGGCCCGCCGCTCGCGCAGCGCCCCGAACAGGCCGACGCCCTTGACGTGCGGCGCGTCCCGCTCGTACCGGACGGTCCGCACCCGCAGCGGCGGCAGCTCCGCCGGCCCGGCCGGACGGGTCGTCACCAGCACCCGCGGGCTCGCCGCGCCGCCGATCCGGCCGAGGTCCAGCTCCGGGTCGAAGACGGTCACCCGCACCGTCGCGGCCCCGGCCGTCGGCGCCGCCCGGCGCGCGTACGCCCGGACGCGCTCCAGGTCGAGGTCGGCGCCGAACAGTTCGCGGCAGTCCCGCTCCAGCCGGGCGAGGTGCAGCCCGAGGCCCCTGACCAGGCCGTCCTCCACCAGCATGGTGGTGAAGTGCCCGTAGTTGGTGAGCGCCAGGGCCTGCAGCTGTGCGGCCGTGGCCGGCCGCCCGTCGAGTTCCGCCATGCGCCCAGCATGGCAGCAGCCGCCGCGGTAGCCTCGGCTCGGCCCGGCGGGTACGGGCCGGCGGCGACGACCGGTGAGGACGGCATGACGGCGATCGCGGTGACCGGGCACCTGGACCTCTCCGAGCGGACGGTACCGCTGGTGCGGGACGAACTGCGGGCGCTGCTCGCCGCGCACCGCCCCGCCGGGCTGATCGGCCTGTCCTGCCTCGCGCCCGGGGCGGACTCGCTCTTCGCCGAGGAGGTGCTCGCCGCCGGCGGTCGCCTGGTCGCCGTCCTGCCCTCGCCCCGCTACCGCCGCTGGCTCGCCGAGCCGGACCGGGCCGCGTTCGACCGGCTGCTCGCGGCCGCCGCCGCGGCGGTCGTGCTGCCGTACCGGGAGCAGTCCGACACCGCGTACCAGGCTGCCAACGCCGAACTGCTGCGCCGGGCCGACCTGGTGGTCGCGGTCTGGGACGGCCGGCCGGGGCGCGGCCTCGGCGGCACCGCCGACATGGTGGCCACCGCACGGCAGGCCGGGGTGCCGGTCCGGGTGGTGTGGCCGGACGGGTCGGCCCGGGCGGCGGCCTGACGGTCAGCCGGGCAGGTTCTCCCGGATCCGCCGGGAGACGGTGAACTCCTGGAGGTCGAGGGTGCCCGGCGCGGGCACCAGGCCGGGGCCGCCGGCCCGCACCCACTCCACCACTTCGTCGATCATGTCCTCGGAGAGCACCCAGCCGAGCCAGACCGGCCGGCCGCCGGCCAGCCGCCCCTCGCTGGACGGGCCGACCACGACGACGTTGGAGTGCCCGCAGGCGTCCAGGCAGTCCACCGCCCGGACCTTGCCCGCCTCGCCGATCCCCTCGCGCAGCCGGGCCAGCTGGCCCTGGTGGTCGACGCCGGGATGCTTGGCCGTCGTGCCGCAGCAGCAGCCCCGGCAGACGGTGACGGTGACCGGCGCGGGCGCGGCGGGCGGCTGGCTGCGGGGACGACGGGCCATGGGTTCCCTCCCTGGTGCCCGCCGCCGCGCGCCGCCGAACGGGTGACGGCTCCGAGGACGGCGGACCGGTACGAACGGCACCGCCACAACGGTCGGCACCTGGGGAGATTCTGCCGCAGCGGGCCGCCGGCTCCGCGCGCGGCCCCGGACGGTGATGCATATGGTGATCGCACCATCACGCTCCGCGTGCCGTCGCGGCCGCGACCGGCGGCCGACCCCACGGACGACGAGCGGACGACGAGAGGAAACCCCCGTGACCACTGCCAGTGACATCATGCACCGCGGCGCCCAGTGCATCGACGCCGACCAGACCCTGATGGCCGCCGCGAAGATGATGCGCGACATGGAGGTCGGCGCCCTGCCCATCTGCGGCCCGGACGGGATGCTCAAGGGCATCATCACCGACCGGGACATCGTGGTGAAGTGTCTGGCGGCCGGCAAGGACCCGTCCACCATGATGGCGATGGACCTGGCCGGCCACCTGCACTGCGTGAAGGCCTCCGACGACATGGAGACGGTGCTCAAGAAGATGGAGCAGCACCAGATCCGCCGGATGCCGGTGATCGAGAACGGCCGGCTGGTCGGGATGATCAGCGAGGCCGACCTCGCGATGGGCCACCGCGACGGCCAGCGGCTGACCGACCGTCAGATCATCGAGTTCATGGACAGCATCTACGTGAGCCGCTGACGCCGCGACGCCCCCGGGGGCGCGGAGGACCGCAGTCGTCCTGGTGGAGATCAAGGCCCGCTTCGACGAGCAGGCCAACATCAAGTGGGCCCGCAAGCTGGAGG
>NZ_JBEYFP010000288.1:0-7176 GCF_040634455.1 Kitasatospora sp. NPDC007106 | reverse complement strand
GGCGCCTCCGGCTGCGCGGGGGCGGCGAGCAGGCCCGCGATCCGCGGCGCCGCACCGGGCGCCGGGAAGGACGCGGGCACCTCGCGCAGCCGTACCCACTGCTCCATCCAGGCCCGGTCCAGGACGCGGCGCTCGTCGGCCTCCGCGACGAGGTCCTCGGACTGGTTGAAGTCGCCGTCCGCGGCCTGCAGCGCCCACAGGTGGACGGCCACCCCGTGTTCCTTGGCCGACATCACACCCGGCAGCAGGTCGCCGTCGCCGGTGACCAGCACGATGTCGGTGCAGGCGTGGTTGCGGGCGAGCTCGGTGAGCTCGGCGTGCATCGCCGCGTCGACGCCCTTCTGCACCCAGCGGCCCTCGGCCCGGGTGAGCGCCCCCAGCCTGACAGTGACCCGGGGCAGCACGCGCAGCCGCCGGTGCTCGGGCAGCGGGCGGCGTTCGGGCGCGGCGTCGAACCAGTAGACCCGGAGCAGCGGTAGGCCGGTCTCCGCCTCGGCGCGCTCGCGCAGCGCGGTGATCAGCACGGTGTGGTCGACCGTCACCCGGGACCGGGCGGGCTCGCCGACCAGCAGGCTGGCGGCGGCTCCGAGCAGGTAGCCGGCGTCGACGAGGACTACGCAGCGGTCCACGTCCGCTCCTCTCCTCCGGTGACCCCCGGTGGGGCGGGGGCGGGCCACCCCTGGCGGGGCGGGGGATTGGGCAGTGCTTACCCTCGGATCCGGCGTCGAACCGCCGCCCATCGACCGGGACGTGCCGGAGCACCCCCGGCCTGCGGCGATACTGGGGGGATCATGCGGAAGACTTCCTGGGCCCTGTGCGCGGCCGCGGCCGGTGCGGCGGTGGCGGTGCTGGCCGTACCCACGATCACCACCGACCGGTCCCACGGCGACACCGCGATCACCTCGATCAGCGTCAACGACGGGCGGCCCGTGCTGCTCGGGCCGCAGAAGGCGACGACCTTCCCGCTGGTGGTGGAGGCCCGCGACGACTCCGGGATCCGCGCGGTCGACCCGGTCGGCGTCTGGGGGCCGAACTACGGCGTGCTCCGGGTGGGCCCGATGCGCTGCACCCCGTCCTCGGCGACCGCGTCGGTGTGCCGGGGCACGGTGACGGTCGACCCGGTGAAGAAGCAGATCTTCAACGACGAGGCCGGCACCTGGTTCGTCGACCTGCAGGTGAAGGCCAACGACGGCGACCGCTACGTGGCCAAGACGGCCGGCGGCTTCTCGCTGAAGCGGGCGGCCAAGCTGTCCGGCTCGGGTGTCCCGGCGAAGGCCGCGAAGGGGCAGCGGATCACCGTGCAGGGCTGGCTGGCCCGCTCGTTCTGGACGGACAACCGCTTCCACGGCTACGCGGACGGCGTGGCGTACCTGCAGTTCCGCCCGGCGGGCTCGCACCGCTGGAAGACCGTCGCCAAGGCCGTCTCCAGCGCCTCCGGCACGGTGAGGGCCACCGTCCCGGTGACGGGGCCGGGCGACTTCCAGTGGTACTCGGCGGGCGACAAGTGGACGGGCGACGCGGTCTCCCAGGAGATGCCGGTCGCCCTCCGCTAGGCCGTCCCTCCCAAGGCCACGCGCCCCCGCCGTGACCGCTCGAGCACCCTTGAGGCCCTCGACGTACGAACGCCGGCGGCCCCGCCCCCGTCGTGTCGGGGGCGGGGCCGTCGGACGTGCCGTGCGGGCCGGCGGGGTCAGCCGCGGAGCTCGGCGGCGACCAGCTCGGCCAGCTGCACCGCGTTGAGGGCGGCGCCCTTGCGCAGGTTGTCGTTGGAGAGGAAGAGCGACAGGCCGTTGTCGACCGTCTCGTCCACCCGGATCCGGCCGACGTAGGTCGGGTCCTGGCCGGCCGCCTGCAGCGGGGTCGGGATGTCGGTGAGCTCCACGCCGGGCGCGCCGGTCAGCAGCTCCACCGCGCGCTCCGGGGCGATCGGGGCGGCGAAGCGGGCGTTGATCTGCAGCGAGTGGCCGGTGAAGACCGGGACGCGCACGCAGGTGCCGGAGACCTTGAGCTCCGGGATGCCGAGGATCTTGCGGCTCTCGTGGCGGAGCTTCTGCTCCTCGTCGGTCTCGTTGGAGCCGTCCTCGACGATCGAACCCGCCAGCGGGACGACGTTGAAGGCGATCGGGCGCTTGTAGACGCCGGGCGCCGGGTACTCGACCGCGGAGCCGTCGTGGACCAGCGCGGTCGCGCCGTCCACCACCTTCGACGCCTGGTCGTGCAGCTCGGACACGCCGGCCAGGCCGCTGCCGGACACCGCCTGGTAGGTGGAGACCACCAGGGAGACCAGGCCGGCCTCCTCGTGCAGCGGGCGCAGCACCGGCATGGCGGCCATGGTGGTGCAGTTCGGGTTGGCGATGATGCCCTTCGGGCGGTCCGCGATCGCCTGCGGGTTGACCTCGGCGACGACCAGCGGCACCTCGGGGTCGCGGCGCCAGGCGGAGGAGTTGTCGATGACGACGGCACCCGCGGCGGCGACCTTCGGAGCCAGCGCCTTCGAGGTGGAACCGCCCGCGGAGAAGATCACGACGTCGAGGCCGCTGTAGTCGGCGGTGGCCGCGTCCTCCACCGTCACCTCGGTGTCCCGCCACGGCAGCGTGCGCCCGGCGGACCGTGCCGAGGCGAACAGCCGCAGCTGCTCGACCGGGAAGTCCCGTTCCGCCAGGATCTCGCGGACGACGCCGCCGACCTGGCCGGTGGCCCCAACGATGCCGATCCTCATTGCGTTTCCTCCATGTCGTGCTCGATCGGGTTGTGCTTGATCGCCGTCCGCACCCTGCCATCATGCCTTGTCACCGGCCCGGCCCGTCGCGGCGTCCACGCTGTGGGCGGCCCCGCGGGACGGCCTGCGGCCCGGGGCCGGGAGCCCCTGCGGGTTCGGTGCACGGGCTCCGCAAGATGTGCGGGTGCGGTCGGTGCGGACGGGGATTCGTCCGGAAACAATTCGCCACCGAAGCATCCGGGGTCGGCCCCGGGCCGTATCGGCAACCACCTACTCGGCGACCTCGGCGAGGCGGTCGAGGGCGGTGGCGACGGCGGCGGGGGTGGCGGGGAGCAGGGGCAGGCGGACGTCCGGGGTGGGGATGCGGCCCTGGGCGTGCAGGACGCCCTTGACCACCGCGGGGTTGGGCTCGGCGAAGGCGGCGCGGGCGAGTGCGGCCAGCCGGTGGCCGAGGCCGCGGGCGCGGTCGGCGTCGCCCTTGCGCCAGGCGTCGGCCAGGTCGGCGTACTGCCCGGTGGCCAGGTGCGCGGAGGCCAGGATGCCGCCGTCGGCGCCGATCGCCATCAGTGCGGAGAGATGGGTGTCGTCGCCGGCCATGACGCCGCGCTGCCCCTGTCCGAGCAGGTCGACCGCGGTGTCGTCGATGCCGCCCGCGGCGTACTTCACACCGATCACGCCGGGCAGCCGCAGCACCTCGGCGAGCGTCCCGGCGTCGAGCTGCTGCCCGGTGCGGTACGGGATGTGGTAGACGATCAGCGGGACGGGGCTGTGCGCGGCGAGGTGCCGGAAGTGCGCGAGCACCCCGGCCGGGCCGGGGCGGACGAAGGCGGGCACCGTCGCCAGGGCGGCGTCGGCCACCCCGTCGAGGGCGGCCAGCGCCTCGGCGGTGCGGCGGGTGTCGCCGCCGCCGACGCCGACCGTCAGCGGTGCGCCGTGCGCCCGGCAGACCGGGGCGACGGTGTCGAGGACGAGGCGCTTCTCCGCGTCGTCCAGGGAGCCGGGCTCGCCGGTGGTGCCGAGCACGACCAGGCCGGCCGCGCCGGCGGTGAGCAGGTCGCCGGCGAGCCGGGCCAGGGCGTCGGCGGCGACGGAGCCGTCCGCGGCGAACGGGGTGACGAGGGGTACGTGAATCCCGTGCAGGTCCATGCCGTCGAGCCTGACGTGCCGGCATCGTGCAGGTCCAGTTCACATTTCCGAGGCTTCTCGTAAGCTGAGCCGATGCTCGACGTCCGCCGCCTTCGCCTGCTGCGCGAACTCGCCCACCACGGCACGATCGCCGCGGTCGCCGAGGCGCTCGCGTTCAGCCCGTCCGCCGTCTCCCAGCAGCTGTCCGTGCTGGAGCGGGAGGCCGGGGTGCCGCTGCTGGAGCGCACCGGGCGGCGGGTGGCGCTGACCCCGGCGGGGCTGAACCTGGTGCGGCACGCCGAGGCGGTGCTGGAGCGGCTGGAGCAGGCTTCGGCCGAGCTGGCGCACGCCCGCCGCGGGCTGGCCGGGCCGCTGCGGATCGGCACCTACCCGTCGGCGGCGCGGGCGATCGTCCCGGCCGCGCTGGCCGGGCTGGCGGCCCGTCACCCGGGGCTGGAGCCGATGGTCACCGAGGTCGACCCGGCCGCGGTGGCGGCGGCGCTGCGGGCCGGCGAGCTGGACGTGGCGCTGGTGCACGAGTACGACCTGGTGCCGGCCGAGCCGGAGCCCGGACTGGCGCTCACCCAGCCGGTGTTCACCGAGCCGATGTACCTGGCGGCGGCGGCCGCGGGCACGGTCGCCGAGCACCGCGGCTCGCCCTGGATCATGGCCCCGGCGGGCACGCTCTGCCACGCGATGACGCTGCGGGCCTGCCAGAGCGCCGGGTTCACCCCGCGGGTGCGGCACCACGTGGACGACTTCACCACCGTGCTCGCCCTGGTGGCGGTCGGCCAGGGCGTCGCCCTGGTCCCGCACCTGGGCACCGTGCCCGCCCCGCCGCCGGGCGTGGTGCTCACCCGGCTGCCGATGTACCGGCGGACCCGGACGGCCTTCCGCGCCGGAGCCGCCGCCCACCCGGCGGTCGCCGCGTTCACCGCCGCCCTGCACTCGGCCGTGCCGGCGGAGCTGGGCGGCGGCGTCCCGCAGGTCTGAGCCGCGCCGGGTGGCCGCAAAAAGGCTGCCGGCCGTCAGCGGGGCTTGCGGGCGTCCACCAGGCTGCGGGACGAGTGCGTGACGAACGGACCTTCCGACCCGATCAGTTCGTGCAGCTCGCGCAGCCGGTCGCGGTACCGGTCGACGGTGAAGTCGGGGACCATCCAGATCACCTTGCGCAGGAACCAGACCACCGCGCCGATGTCGTGGAACTCGATCCGCAGCCGCTCGGTGCGCAGGTCGACGACCTCCAGCCCGGCGGCCTCGGCGGCCGCCCGCTCGTCGTCGGGGTGGCGGCCGCGGAGGACCTGCTCCGGCAGCGGACCGAGGAAGTACTCGACCAGCTCGAAGACGCTCGCCGGGCCGACGTGCTGGGCGAAGTAACCGCCGCCCGGCCGCAGCACCCGGGCGATCTCCGCCCAGTGCGGCACCACGGGGTGACGGCTGGTCACCAGGTCGAAGGCGGCGTCCGCGAAGGGCAGCGGCGGGTCCTCGGGGGCCGCGACCACCACCGCGCCGAGCGGGTGCAGCAGTGCGGTGGCCTTCGCCAGGTTGGGCGGCCAGCCCTCGGTGGCCGCCATCAGCGGCGGGAAGGGGGCGGCACCGGCGAGCACCTCGCCGCCGCCGGTCTGCAGGTCGAGCGCGGCGCCGACCTGCGAGAGCCGTTCGCGCAGCAACCGCTGGTAGCCCCAGGAGGGACGCTGTTCGGTGGCGCGGCCGTCGAGCCAGGAGAAGTCCCAGCCGTCCATGGGGGCCGCCGCGGCCTCGGCCACCAGGTCGTCGAAGGTGCGTGCCATGCCCCGATCCTCGCGCGGCGGGGGCGGCCGGTGCCACTGCTTATCGGGCGGACACACCGCGGGCGCTACCCTTCGCGCATGGCAGAGCTGATCAACGAGGACGTGCCCGGCCGCTACGGCCCCGGGGCGACGGTCGAGGTCGAGGCGTACGAGGTGGGGCCCGTCCGCACCGAGTACTCCCCGCGGCACGACGGCGACCCGGACCCGGGCGAGATCGTGTGGACCTGGGTGCCCTACGAGGAGCGGGACGGCCGCGGCAAGGACCGGCCGGTGCTGGTGGTGGCCCGCGAGGAGGGCGGCAGCCTGCTGGCCGTCATGCTCTCCAGCAAGGGCCACGACGGGGACCGGGACTGGGTGCCGATCGGCTCCGGCCCGTGGGACAAGTCCGGCCGGGACTCCTGGGTGGCGCTGGACCGCGTGATGCGGGTGTGGGACGGCGGCATGCGGCGCGAGGCCTGCGCCCTGGACCGGGCCCGCTTCAACCTGGTCGTCGACAGCCTCCGCCGCCGCTACCGCTGGCGCTGAACCCGCGTACCGGTGGGGGCGGCCGGGTGCCGCCCCCACCGGTAACGATTCACCGATCCCCGCACCCGCTCCCGGTCGTCCTCGGTACAACAGGCGTACGACCTATCACCGGGAGCCCGCACACGTGAGCACCAACCACCCGTCGGGATACGGGTATCCGACGGACCCTCAGCAGAACCCCTACGCGCAGCAGGCCGGCCACCAGCCGCCGTCCGCCCCCGGCTACGGTGCGCCGCCCCCTCCCCCGCCCGGACCGCCCGGCTACGGGCCCGGCGGTTACGCGCAGCCCGGAAGCACCGCCCCGGGGTACGGCGCACCCGGCCACGGCGTCCCGGGACAGGGCACCCCCGGGTACGGTGCGCCCGGGTACGGCACCCCCGGTTACGGCACCCCCGGTTACGGTGCGCCGGGGTACGGTGCGCCGGGGTACGGGCAGCCGCCGCAGGTGCTGCCGCACTGGCTCACCCCGGCCGGACCGCCCGGCGTGCCGCAGGCGCCGGGGAGCCGTGTCCTGGCCCCGCCCGGGGAGCGCCTGGTGGCCCGCCTGATCGACCTCGCGATCCAGCTGATCCCGGCCGTCATCCTCTACGCCCTGCTCGGGGAGTGGCTCGGGAACCTCTTCGTCGGCCTGCTGGCCTTCGCGTACGAAGCGGCGCTGATGGTCACCCAGCACGGCCAGACGGTCGGCAAGAAGGCGATGAGGCTGCGCGTGGTGGACGCCGCGACCGGCGGCCGGCCGACCGACAGCGCCCTCTGGGGACGCTCGGCCGTCGCCACCGTGCCCGGCGCCGTGTACTGCATCGGATGGCTGTTCGAGATGCTCGACGCGGCGTGGCAGCTGTGGGACAAACCGCTGCAGCAGTGCCTGCACGACAAGGCCGTGCGGACCGTGGTGGTCAAGGAGGGCTGACCGGCCGAACCCGGGGCTGGGGGTAACAAACGGGTAACCCAGACCCGCGCGGGGTGTAGAAGACGGCACAGCAGCAGGGGGCGAGGGGGTGGTTGTGGTAGGAAGAG
>NZ_JBEYFP010000287.1:0-7188 GCF_040634455.1 Kitasatospora sp. NPDC007106 | reverse complement strand
CGTCGGCGAGCTGGAAGGCGGTGCCCATGCGCTCGCCGTACTGGGTGAGGATGTCGACCATCCACGGCTCGGCGCCGGACATCAGGGCGCCGAAGACTGCTCCTCCGGGTCGAAGAGGCGGGCGAGCAGCCGCCAGTAGAGGACCTGACGGCGGTTCTCGTCCGCGTCCGGAACAGGCTCGGCGTTCAGCACGGTGGTCGGCTCGGTCATTTCCGCAGCAGCCTTCCCGCGCGCTCGCGCAGCACCGCGACGGCGTCGGTGGCGGCCTTCTCCGCCTTGACGCCCAGCTTGTCGGTGGTGTCGCCGGCCCAGGCCCCGGCGTGCAGGGCGACGGCCTTCTTCCGCACGGTGGTCTCGACGGCGAGCGGCTGCAGCAGGTACCGGCCGGCGTCCCAGCGGAGCAGGCCGATGCAGGCGGCGGAGGCGGCGACGGCCTCCGGGGTGAGCGGGCCGGCCGCCGGGATCCGGTCGGTGTCGACGGCGAGCGGCTGCCCGGCGAGCACGAACTCCAGCGCGTCGCCGTCCAGCCGGACGGTGTAGCCCTCCAGCAGCACCGGCACCGCGATGGCCGCCGGGTGCCGGTCCAGCGGTGCGGTGGCGGCGGCTTCGGCCGTGGCCAGCACGACCCGGGCGGTGCCGAAGGCGTCGGCGGGGGCGCCCGGGCGGGCGTGCTCCTCGCTCCAGAGCAGGTCGCCCCCGGCGGTCGCGGGCATGTCGGTGAGCTCCATCGAGCGGCCCTCGCCGACGGCGGCGAGGAGCGCCGTGTGCGGGCGCAGCAGCTGCCAGACACCCGTCCCGACGACCGTGTCCGGCTTGGGCACGGAGACGGAGGCGCGCACCAGCCGCGGCGTGCCGCCGTCGGCGGGCTCCAGCACGGCGTGCACCTGGGCCTGGACGGCGGTCGCATGCTCCTGCAGGTCGATGCCGAGCGGCAGCAGACGGCCCGTCACGGCCTCGGCGGGCGGCGCGTCGGCCGCGCCCGGCACGGTGAGCACCAGGGCCCGCGACCACAGGTCGGCCCAGCGGCGCAGCGGCACCCGCTCCAGGGTGGCGCCGGGGCAGGAGGCGGCGAGTTCGGCGGCGAAGCCGTCCAGCAGGGTGGCGAGGCGGCGCAGCGCCGGGTCGGGCAGCATCGCGCTGACCACCGGGGCGGCCCCGGCGACGAGGTCGTGGTCGATGCCCTGCCAGCCGGCGCGGGCGAGGTCGGCGAGCCAGGCGCGGGCGGCGGCCAGCAGGTTGGCGGCCTGCGGGGCCCCGGCGCGGTGGCCGGGAAGGCGGTGCGGGCGCGGCCGGTCGCCCCGTCGATCCGCGCGGTCAGCGCGTCGTGGACGGAGCCGAGCAGGGCGCAGCGGGCGGCGGCCAGGGCGGTGAGGTGGTCCTCGTCCCCGACGCCGGCGGCGGTCTTCTCGGCGGCCTCGGCGACCCGGGCGGCGAGCGGCGAGCCGGCGACGGCCCCGGCCAGAGCGAGCAGCCCGGCGGCCTGGGCGGGCTGCGGCCGGAGCACGCCGGCGGCGAGCACCCGGTCGAAGCCGTCGACGGCGGCGAGCGCCTCGTCGAGGCCGTCGACCGGGTCGGTGAGCAGGTCGGCGCGCATCAGGCCACCGCCGCCCGGGTCGGCGGGAACCACTGCATCTCGGGCAGCGGCGCGGTGGTCGGCGCGAGTTCCAGGTACGCCAGGTGGCGCAGGAACCGGCTGAACACCTGGGCGGCGGCCGCCCGGTCCGCGGCCGGCGGCAGGGCGGCCCGCATCGCCCCGGCGATCGCCGCCGCGTCGTCGGCGGCCTCGACCCGCAGGTAGCGGGCGACCCGCCCGGCGCCGTACTGCAGCACCGCTTCGGTGATCAGCGCGCCGATGTGGTTGCAGAACGAGCCGCGGGCGCCGCCGCAGGGCCGGTTGTTGTTGGTGCTGCAGGCGAACGCGAAGTCGCCGGCGGCGACCGAGGACACGTAGACCCGCTCGATGTCGGAGCCGCTGGACACCACGCCCTGCAGCCGGCCGTCGGCCAGTTCGACGAACGGGACCTTGGCGAGCTTGCGCGGCCGCGCGGGCGGCACCACGCGTGCCGTGCTCGACTCCTCCCAGGCAGACAATGCACCTTCTCCTTGCGTCCGGGGGTGTGCCGCGCCGGATCGGCGGGACGCTGAGAAAGCTAGTGGCGATCACTGACAGCCCCCGGTGCGCCGGCCGGGCGCACCGGGGGCCGCCGGTGTCAGCCGGCCAGGTGGACGAGTTCCCCGCCGACGTAGGTGCGTTCGACCCGGGCGTCGGCGATCTCCGCGGGCGGTGCGGTGAGGATGTCGCGGTCCAGGACGACCAGGTCGGCGAGGTGGCCGGGGCGCAGGCTGCCGGCGTCGTCGTGGCCGTTCACGTGGGCCGAGCCGGCGGTGTACGCGGCGAGGGCGGTGGCCGGGTCGAGGCGCTGCTCGGGCAGGAAGACCCGGCCGTCGGTGGCGCCGGGCTCGGACCGGTTCACGGCGACGTGCAGCCCGGCGATCGGGTCGGGGCTGCTGACCGGCCAGTCGCTGCCCGCGGCGAGCGTGGCGCCGGCGCGCAGCAGCGAGCCGAACGGGTACTGCCAGGAGGCGCGTTCGGGGCCGAGGAAGGGGATGGTGAGTTCGTCCATCTGCGGCTCGTGGGCGGCCCACAGCGGCTGGACGTTGGCGATCGCGCCGAGCCGGGCGAAGCGCGGCAGGTCGTCGGGGTGGACGACCTGGAGGTGGGCGAGGTGGTGCCGGTTGCCGCGCCGGCCGTTGGCGGCGACGGCGGCCTCGACCGCGTCCAGCGCCTCGCGCACGGCGCGGTCGCCGAGGGCGTGGAAGTGCACCTGGAAGTCGAGGGCGTCGAGGGCGGTGACGTGCTCGCGCAGCCGCAGCGGGTCGACGAAGCTGATCCCGCTGTTGGCGGTGGCGCAGCCGCAGCGGTCGAGATAGGGGCTGGTCATGGCGGCCGTGAAGTTCTCCGCGATGCCGTCCTGCATGATCTTCACCGCTCCGGCGCGGAACCGGCCGCGGCTCAACTCCTCGCGCCGCGCCTCCAGTTCGGGGATCTGCTCGGCGCCGCGACCGCGGTCCCACCAGAGGGCGCCGGTGACCCGGGCGGTGAGCGTGCCGTCGAGGGCGGCCGTCCGGTAGGCGTCCGAGACGTCGGGCTGGCCGTTGAAGACGCCGAGCAGGGCGTCCTGCCAGCCGGTGATGCCGAGCGAGTGCAGCAGCTTCTGGGCGCGCAGCAGGCCGGCCAGCCGGTCGGCGGCGGTGCTCGGCGGGACGTGCCGCGAGACCAGGCCGGTCGCGCCCTCCTGCAGCACGCCGCTGGGGGTGCCGTCGGCCTCGCGCTCGATCCGGCCGTCGGCCGGGTCCGGGGTGTCGGCGGTGAGCCCGGCGAGCTCCAGGGCGCGGGTGTTGGCCCAGGCGCCGTGGTGGTCCCGGTTCAGCAGGAACACCGGGCGGTCGGCGCAGACGGAGTCGAGCAACTGCCGGCTCGGCAGGCCGCCCTCGAAGCTCTCCATCGACCAGCCGCTGCCGGTGATCCACTCCCGCTCCGGGTGGGCCGCCCCGTAGTCGCGGACGCGGCGCAGGTACTCGTCGACGCCGGTGGTGCCGGACAGGTCGCACTCGGCGAGCTCCGTCCCGCCGTACACCGCGTGGACGTGCGCGTCCTGGAAGCCGGGGATCAGCAGCCGGCCGTGCAGGTCCACGACTCGGGTGCGCGGCCCGATCAGTTCGCGGACCTCGTCGTGGCCGACGGCGGTGATCCGCCCGGCGGTGACGGCGAGGCCGGTGGCCCGGCTGCGGGCCGGGTCGTTGGTGTGGACGGGGCCGTTCGTGAAGACCAGATCGGCCTGGGCCATGGGTGGTGCTCCAGTGCTCGGGCGGCGGCGCCGCGGGTGGAGAGGGGGTGGTGCGGTCCGGGCCTGCGGCGGGCAGGCCCGGACCGGGATCAGACGGTCGGTTCGAGGACCGGCTCGGCGGCGGGGTCCGGCGAGCGGCGGTCGAAGTACGGGGAGCGGCGCACCCAGCGCGCCCACGCGGCCGCCAGCAGGCCGGTGCCGACCATCAGGCCGGGCACCAGCAGCTGGAACCAGCCGTTGTCGGCGCTGAGTTCGAGGTGGTCGGCGGAGGACCAGAAGGTCCACACCAGGTAGCCGCCGACGGCGAGCAGCACGACCGCACCCAGCAGCGGCGCCACCACTGCCCGCAGCCCCTCCCACGGCGCCGTGCGCAGCAGGCCGCGGAAGCGCACCGCGGCGGCGAGCGCGGTGAGCGCGTAGTACAGGGCGACCAGGATGCCGCTGGCGTTGACCGCGGCCGAGATCAGGTCGCTGACGGTGGGGATGGCCGGCGAGAGCAGGGCGAGGACGGTCGCGACCGCCGCGATCAGCACGGTGCCGACGGCCGGGGTGCCGTGCCGGGGGTGCAGCCGCGTCCACACCGGGCCGAGGGTGCCGTCGCGGCCCATCGCGAACATGCCGCGGGCGGTGGGGATGATGCCGGCCTGCAGCGAGGCCGCGGCGGAGAACAGCAGCGCCACCAGCGGCAGCGCGGCCAGCGGCTGGTCGGCGAGCTTCGCCCCGAAGTACGTCAGCCCCTGGGCGCCGTTGTCGGCCAGCTCGGAGAGCGGCAGCACCCGCTGGAAGGCCGTCCCCGCGAGCAGGAAGAGCAGCATGACGACGGTCAGCGCGACGAAGCCGCCGCGCGAGGCGTCCCGCGGGTCGCGGACCTCCTCGCCGATGCTGAACACCGACTCGAAGCCCCAGTAGCAGAACACCGCGAGCACCATGCCCTGGGCCAGCGCGGAGAGCGAGGGGATCGTGAACGGGTTGTACCAGTCGAGCGAGAACGGCTGGTCGCCGGCGAAGAGGCCGTATCCGCAGAAGACCAGCAGCACCGCGTACTCGAAGATCAGCAGGTACTTCTGCAGCCGGGCGGAGAGGTCCAGCCCGCGGACGGCGACGGCGGTGGCCGCGGCGAGCACGGTCAGCCCGATGACGGTGGTCTGCAGCGTGGAGTCCGGGTCCAGGGCGAGACCGCCGATCCGGTGCAGCCCGGCGAGACCGAGCAGTTGCAGCACCGCGGAGCCGGTCACGGCGGTGGTGTAGGCGAGGAAGACGACCGTGCCCACGATGTTGACCCAGCCGGAGAGGAAGCCCAGCCACGGGTTGAGGGTGCGGCCGATCCAGCTGTAGCTGTTGCCCGCGTTCGGCTCGACCCGGTTGAGGCGGCCGTAGCCGCCCGCGATGGCGAGCACCGGCAGGAAGGCCAGCAGCATCAGCGCCGGCAGGTGCAGGCCGACCACGCCCGCCATCAGGCCGAGGCCGATGCCGATGCTGGTGGTCGCCGCGGTCGTCGAAGCGGCGATGACGACGCCGCCCTCGATGCCGACCGACTTGCGCATCGTCGTACGGGGGGCGGCCGCGGTGGGGGAGCCCGCGGTGCGGCCGGAGGGCTTGAGCGGTGATGCCAAGGGAGTACCGCCTCAACTGTGGGGGTGTGACCGGCGGGGAGGTAGGGCGCCGGAGGCCCGGCAGAGCCGGTGACCGGTGGCGCTGTGCCGGTGGCCGGAATGAAACCGGCCGGGCACTTCACACGTCAATGCTGTTGTCATAAGCTCCCCGGCCATGACCGAACGCGTGGTACCGGAAGACCGCCGCCGGCGCAGGCGCCCCACCCGCCAGGGCACCGTGCTCTCCGAGCGGACGATCGTCGAGACGGCCCTGCACCTCGTCGACCAGCAGGGCGCCCAGGCCCTCACCGTGCGCAAACTCGGCGCCGCCCTCGGCGCCGACCCCAGCGCGATCTACCGCTACTTCCACAGCTCCGACGCCCTGATGCTCGCCCTCACCGACGAGATGATCGGCCGCGCCCAGCAGGGCTACCGGGCCACCGGGGACTGGCGTGCCGACCTGCGGGAGATCGGCCGCCGGATCCACGCCTGCTACCAGGCCCACCCGCAGGCCGCCGTGCTCGCCGCGCACCGCACCACCGGCCGCGAGCACGAAGTCCGGGTGGTCGAGGCGATCCTCGGCGTGCTGCGCGCCGCCGGACTCCCGGACGGCGAGGCGGTGCGGATCTACCACGCCTTCGTCGACCAGGCGCTCGGCTTCGCCGCCCTGGACGCCGCCGCCCTCGCCCTCCCCGCGGCCGCCCAGGCCGCCGACCTCGCCGTCTGGCACGCCAACTACGGCACCCTCTCCGCCGACACGCACCCCAACATCGCGGCGACCGCGCCCCTGCTCGCCGTCGACATGCGGCGCAGCGGCTACCCCACCGCGCTCGAACTCCTCCTCGACGCGATCGCCGCCCGCCTCGACACCGCCGCCGGCTGAGGCCGGCCCTCGGGGTGCGCCGGTGCGTCGCGGCGGAACAGCGCCGTCCACAGGAACGCCTCGCCGAACAGCGGCGAGTCGGCCGGTTCGTCGTTCATCCGGCGCAGCTCGACCTCCGTCAGGTCCGCGAAGATCCGGCGCAGCGACTCCGCGGTGTACGCGAGGCCGCCGCCCAGCCGGCCCTCCCGGTAGAGGTCCGCGTCGGAGAGTTCCGAGCCCATCGCGCCGGCGGCGAAGCAGGTCAGCGCGAGGTGGCCGCCGGGCGCCAACACCCCGGCGAGGAGCGCCAGATAACTCACGCGGCGGTGCGGCGGCAGATGGTGGAAGCACCCCGAGTCCACCACCAGCTCGTACGGGCCGGTCAGTTCCGTTCCCGCGAGCCGGAAGGCGTCGCCGCAGAGGAGGCGGACCTCGACGCCGGCCTCCCGCGCCCGGTCCCCGGCCCACGCCAGAGCGGCGGGGGAGAGGTCGACCGCGTCCACCTCGAACCCCCGGGACGCCAGGAACACCGCGTTGCGCCCCGGCCCGCACCCGAGGTCCAGGGCCCGGCCGGGAGCGATCGGCCCCCGGTCGACGTGGGCGGCCAGGCTCTCGTCCGGCTTGTCCGCGAAGAACGGGACGGGCTTCGACCGGTCGGCGTAGAAGCGGTCCCAGTAGCCCGCGCCGTCCCCGGTGGCCAACCGGCCGTCCCGGCTGGCGAACAGCCCGTCCAGGAGAGCGAGAACGTCATCGACAGTACGTACGGTCCGGTCCATCCGGCCCCCTTCCGACAGGTCGTCAGATTACTCCCGCTGGCGAAGAAAGGCCAGGTCAGGGCAGGTGCGGTGGGGTCGCGTAGGGCTCGTGGCGGGCCCGCGGAAGGGCC
>NZ_JBEYFP010000286.1:0-7209 GCF_040634455.1 Kitasatospora sp. NPDC007106 | reverse complement strand
GGCGTTCCGGCGCAGGCGGCCTCCGCGGCGGGGCCGACGGCGTCCGGGTCGAGCAGGTCGAGGGCGGCGGCGGTGTCCAGGTAGGGGCCGCGGAGGGCGGCCCGTCCGAGTTCCTCGGCGACGACGGTGGCGGCGGCGAGGCCGAGGTCGAGTCCGCCCGACTCGGCGGGCACCTCGAAGAGCGGGGCGCCGAGTTCGGTGAGGGCGGGCCAGGAGGGGCAGTCGGTGCCGTCCTCGGCGGGTGCGTCACGGACTCCGGGCCGGGGCCTCCCGGTGACCGCCCGGTCGAGCAGTTTCCGTACGGCTTGCCGGAGTTGCTGTTGCAGGAGGTCGTCGCCCGGGTCGAGGGCGCCGGCTCCGGCGACGACCTGGAGCATCACCTCGGAGGTGCCGGCCGAGAGGGTGAGTCCGGGTGCTTCCCGGTAGCCGGCCTCCAGGCCGGGGTCGGTGCCGGGCGTCGAGAGGCCGTGGGCGGCGGCCCAGCCGGCGATCTCCTGGGCGAGTTCGCTGGTGTGGTACTTGGCGGCGGCCGAGAGCGGTTCGTCCACCTCGGCGGTGTGGCCTCCGCCGTCCGCGGGGGCGGGGACCCCGGCGGTGAGGCGGGCGGCGAAGAGGGCGGCGGCGTCGACGGCGGCGCCGTACCGGGCGATCTCCTCGGGCCGGTCGAGGCCCTGCGCCAGGACGGCCCGGTACCAGCGTTCGGCCTTCAACGCGTAGTCCAGGCCGGTGCGTTCGACGGCGAGCGCCTGGGTGAGCAGCGGCCAGCCCTGGTGTTCGGTGCCGACCAGCGCGTCGGCGCCGACGCGGACGCCGCGCAGCTCGACCCGGTGGAACTGTTCGTCGGCGAGGCCGGGGATCACGCTGCGGTGCACCCCCTCCGCCGCGAGGTCGACCAGGAAGAGGCTGATGCCGTGGTAGCGGCCGTCGGTGGGGCCGGTGCGGGCGGCGCACAGGCCGAGGTGGGTGCGGTCGCTCTTCAGGCTGAACACCTTGGTGCCGTCCAGCCGCCAGCCGTCCGCGGGCTCCGACGTGGTGTCCCGGACGGCGGTGGTGCGCAGGGCGGCCAGGTCGGAGCCGGTCTCGGGTTCGGTGTAGAGCACGCTGGCGAAGCGCTCTCCGGCGGCGATGGCGGGCAGGTGGGCGGCCTTCTGTTCGGGGGTGCCCGCCATCAGCAGGAACAGGCCGACGATCTGGACGGTGTTGACGTGCAGGGTGTCGGGGATGCCGGCCCGGACGAGTTCCTCGTAGAGGGCGGCGGCCTCGGCGCGGCCGAGGCCGCGGCCGCCGTACTCGACGGGCCAGTCGGGGGCGAGCAGCCCTTGGCGGCCGAGCTCGCGGTAGAGCGGCCGCTCGTCGGCGTCCGGTCCGGGCGCGGCGCGCCAGGCGTCGAGGGCGGCCCGCACGGCGGGGCCGGCGAGCCGCTCGCGGACGTCGCGGCGGAAGGCGTCGAGCCCGTCGGCGGTGGGCGGGTGGCCCGTCGAGTGGTCCATCTGGTGCTCCTCCGGGGGCTCGGACGACTGGCGGAAGGGGGGTCAGGAGGCGGAGCCGCCGGCGAGCAGCCGGGCGGCCTCGTCCTCGGACATCCGCTCGATCAGGCCGATCAGGGCGTCGTCGTCGAGTGCGGTGGCGCGGGCCCGGTCGACGAGGGCGGCGAGGTGTTCGACGGTGGGGCCGCGGAAGAACTCGGCGAGCGGCACCTCGACGCCGAAGCGTTCGCGGATCCGGGCGAGCAGCCGGGTGCTGCGCAGACTGGTGCCACCGAGGTCGAAGAAGCTGTCGTGCACGGAGATCCCGTCGGCGCCGAGGACTTCGGCGAACACCTCCTCGGCGAGGATGCGTTCGGTCTCGGTACGGGGTGCGGTGGCCGGTCCGCCGCGCGGCCGGGCGGCGGGGTCGGGTTCGGGCAGGGCGCGCCGGTCGACCTTGCCGCTGGTGGTGAGCGGCAGGGCGGGCAGGGCGACGTAGTGGGCGGGAAGCATCCAGCCGGGGAGGCGTTCGGCGAGGGCGGCGCGCAGGGCGGCGGGTTCGGCGGGTTCGGCGCCGTCTGCGGGGGCGGTGTAGGCGACCAGGTGGCGTTCGCCGAGCGGGTCCGTCCAGACGGCCGCGGCGGCCTGCCCGATGCCGTGGACGGCGGCCAGCGCGGCTTCGACCTCGCCGAGTTCGATCCGCAGGCCGCGGAGTTTGACCTGCTGGTCGATCCGGCCGAGGAAGGTGATGGCGCCGCCGGGTTCGCGGCGGACGAGGTCGCCGGTGCGGTAGAGGCGGCCGCCGGGAGCGGTGCCGAACGGGTCGGCGACGATCTTCTGTGCGGTGAGGTCGGGGGCGTTGAGGTAGCCGGGGGTCAATCCGGCGCCGCCGATGACGAGTTCGCCGGGCACGCCGTACGGGACGGGCCGGAGGTGGCGGTCGAGGACGTGGGCGACGTGGTTGTCCATCGGCAGGCCGATCGGCGGGCTCGCCGTCCAGTGGCCGGCGCACTCCTGGACGATCATGGTGACGGTGCACTCGGTGGGGCCGTAGCCGTTGAAGAAGCGGCGGCCGGGGTTCCAGCGGTTGACGAGCTCGCCGGAGAAGGCCTCGCCGCCGACGAAGACGATCCGCAGGGCGGGCAGCCGCTCGGGCTCCAGCAGCGCCATCACGCTGGGCGGCAGGTCGACCACGGTGACGGCTTGACGTTCCATCAGATCCTGCAGCCGCGCGGGGTCGAGGCGTTCCTCGTCGGTGGCGAGGCAGAGCCGGGCGCCGGTGAGGAGGGCGGCGAACGTCTCGAAGACGGAGACGTCGAAGGCGGCGGAGGCGAAGCCGAGCACCCGGTCGTCCGGGGTGAGCTCGAAGAGCCGGCGGACGGAGTCGGCGAAGGCGACGGCGCTGCGGTGGGTGATGGGCACGCCCTTGGGGGTGCCGGTGGTGCCGGAGGTGTAGATGACGTACGCGGTGTTGTCGGGGCCGGCCTCGCCGCCGGATCCCGTCAGGGCGACCAGGGCGCCGCCCTCGGGGTGCCAGCGGCCGTCGCGGTGGACGATCCGGCGGGCCGGGGAGCCGGTCGGCAGACCGTGTTCCGTCGCGTCGGTGGCGAGGACGGCGACGGGGGTGGCGTCGGCGAGGACGGCGGCGATCCGGGCGGGCGGGTTGGCGGCGTCCAGCGGCACGTAGGCGGCGCCGGTGCGCAGCACGGCGAGGACGGCGGTGAGGAGCTCCTCGCTGCGGGGCAGCAGCAGCGCGACGCGCTCGCCCGGCCGGGCCCCGGCGGCCCGCAGGGCGTCGGCCAACTCATCGGCGGCGGAGTCGAGTTCGGCGTAGCTGGTGTCGCGGCCGGAGACGGTGAGGGCGACGGCCTCCGGAGTGCGGGCGGCCTGCTCGGCGAAGGCGGTGGCGAGGGTGCCGGCGGGGACGGACGGGCGGGCGCCGTCGTAGGTGCCGCCGGTGAGTTCGGCGTGCTCCTCGGCGGAGAGCAGCGGCAGCCGGCCGGCCTCGGCGCCGGGATCGGCGAGCAGGGCGTCGAGCAGGGTGCCGTAGTGGGCGGTCATCCGGTCGACGGTCGCCGGGTCGAACAGGGCGGTGGCGTACTCGACGTAGAGGTCGAGGCCGTCGGCGCGTTCGGTGGCGTTCCAGCTCATGTCGAAGCGCGAGGTGCCGGGGTCGACGGCGTACTGGTCGACCGTCAGGCCGGTCAGCTGCAGTGGGCGGTCGGCGTTCTGGTAGGTGAAGGCGAGCTGGACGAGCGGCGAGCGGGAGGGGTCGCGGGGCGGCCGGGCGGCGTCCACGATCTGCTCGAAGGGCAGCTCGCCGTGGGCGAAGGAGTCGCGGACGGCGGCGCTCACCCGGGCGAGGGCCTCGCGGCCGGTGGGCTCGCCGTCGAGGTCGACGCGGATCGGCAGGGTGTTGACGAAGAAGCCGACCAGGTCCTCGATCTCGACCCGGTCGCGGTTGGCGGTGGGCGAGCCGACCACCAGGTCGTGCTGGCCGCTGTAGCGCTGGAGCAGCAGCAGGAAGGCGGTGAGCAGCACGGTGTACGGGGTGGTGCCCTCGCTGCGGGCGAGTTCGCTTACCCGGGGGGCGAGTTCGGCGGGCAGCAGCCGGCTGCGGTGGGCGCCCTCGTAGCGGACCTCGGGCGGGCGCGGGCGGTCGGTGGGCAGGTCGACGGTGGGCAGTCCGGCGAGCCGTTCGCGCCAGAAGCCGGTGAGCCGGGCGAGTTCGGGGCCGGTGAGGCGGGCGCGCTGCCAGAGGGTGTGGTCGGCGTACTGGACGGGCGGGGGTGCGACGGCCTCGCCCGCGTAGCCGGCGGCGAGTTCGCGGGCGACGACGCCGAGCGACCAGCCGTCGCAGACGACGTGGTGCACGGCGAGGACGAGCAGGTGGCGTTCGGGCTCCGACCGGAGGAGGGCGGCGCGCCAGAGCGGTCCGGTCTCCAGGTCGAAGGGGCGGCGGGCGAACTCCTCGGCGAACCGCTCGGCCCAGGCCTCGCGTTCGTCCGGGGAGGCGCCCTCGGCGGGCAGCGGCGCCAGGTCGACGAACTGGTGCCCGGCGATCTCCTGGACGGGCCCGTCGGGCGTCTCGCGGACGCGGGTGCGCAACGCCTCGTGGCGGTCGACCACGCCGGCCAGGGCGCGGGCGAGGGCGTCGGTGTCGAGCGGCCCGTCGAGGCGGTAGGCGGTGGTGACGTTGTAGGTGGCGAGGCCGGGGGCGAGCCGGTCGAGGAACCAGAGCGGGGCCTGGGCGAAGGAGAGCGGCACTGGGCGCTCGCGGTCCTCGCGGGGGCGCAGCTCGGCCTCGGGCCGGGCCCCGGCGCCGCGCAGTTGGGCGAGGAAGGCGGCGCGCCGCTCGCCCGGGAGCTTGGCGAGGCGGTTGATCAGCTCACTCATCGCAGGACGCCTTCCGGCTGGCGGGCCGCGGGGGCGGCGGGGTGGGTGTCGGGTCGGTCGGGGCGGGTGCCGGCCGCTGCGGGCCCGGTGGCGGGTGCGGCCGCCCGCGGCGGCAGGGCGGCGAGGTGGCGCAGCGCGGTGCGCAGGACGGCGATGCCGCGCAGGTAGTCGTCGACGGCGATGTGCTCGTCGTCGGAGTGGTCGAGGGCGCTGTCGCCGGGGCCGTAGGTGGCCATCGGGACGTCCCAGACCTCGGCGAGGGTGTTCATGTCGGAGGTGCCGGTCTTCCGGGTGGGCCGGGGGGTGCCGCCGGCCGCGCGGACGCCGGCGGTGAGGGCGCGGACGACTGGGTCGGTGCGCGGGGAGAGCACGGCGCCGACGGCGTTGAGGACGTCGAGGGTGCCGCCGTCGGCGCGTTCGCGCAGGGCGGCGGTGAAGGCCGGGATGTCGAAGCCGACGGGGGTGCGGACGCCGATCTCGAGTGCCGCGGCGGCGGCGTCGCCGTGCATCGCGACCAGGGTGGCGCCGGGGGTGCCGAAGGAGGCGTGGCCGGCGTCGGGGCCGAGCAGGTCCAGCAGGTGCTGCCAGAAGGCGGCGGCGACCTCGGTGGCCTTGGGTTCGGGGTTGCTGGGGTGGGTGGCGGCGCGGGTGACCCGGTAGCGCAGGTCGAGCTTGCCCTTGTAGCCGAGGACGACGCCCTGCCAGCCGCCGGGTTCGCCGACGATCAGCGCGTCGGGGGCGGGGCGGGTGCGGCCGAGGTGGACGGCGCCGCGCGAGCGCGGGGTCTCCTCCTCGACCACCCCGGCGACGACCAGCCGGCCGGGGAAGTCGGCCTCCGCGGCGACGGCGCTGATCATCGCGGCGAGCGGCCCCTTGGCGTCGACGGCGCCGCGTCCGGTGATCACCCCGCCGGTGCGGCGGACCGGCAGCTCACCGGGGACGGTGTCGAGGTGGCCGACCAGCATCACGGTCGGGCCGGGCCGCGGCTCGGTCTCGCCGATGACGTTCCCGGCTGCGTCGATGCTCGCGGTGAGCCCGGCCTCGCGCATCCGGGCGGCGAGGTGGACGGCGAGCGGGTGCTCCTCGCCGGAGGGCGAGGGGACGGCGAGCGCGGACTCCAGCAGTTCGACGGCGGCGTCGGCCTCGGCGGGGGTCATGCGCCACCTGCCGGGGTCGCGTGGGCGGTGAGTGCGATCTCGGTGCCGGCGCCGTCCAGGGCGCGGGCGAGCGCGCCGGGGGTGCGGCCGTCGGCGACGGTGACCCGTCCGGCGCCGGCGAGCAGGGCCTCGCGGGCGGCGACCAGTTTGAGCGCCATCCCGCCGCGGGCGAACTCCCCCGGGGCGCCCTCGACGGACACCTCGCAGCGGTCCAGCAGGGAGTCCGGGTCGGCCGGGTCGGCGAGCACCCCGGGGGCGCCGGTGAGCAGCAGCAGCCGGTCGGCACCGAGCGCCCCGGCGACGGCGGCGGCGGCACGGTCGGCGTCGACGTTCACCGGACGGCCGTCCTCGGCGGCGGCCGGCGGGGAGACCACGGGGACGAACCCGGCGTCGAGCAGGGTGGTGAGCACACCGGTGCGCACCTCGGTGATCCGGCCGCTGTGGTCGTCGCGGACGAGCACGGTGCGGCCGTCGACCACGGCCCGGTGGGCGCGCTTGCGGCGGGCCCGCAGCAGTCCGCCGTCCAGGCCGGTGAGGCCGACCGCGGGGACGCCGTGGTCCTGCAGTCCGGCGACCAGCCGGGGTTTGACGGCGCCGGCCAGGGCGAGCGTGACGACCTCCAGGGTGGCGGTGTCGGTGTGCCGGGCGGAGACGCCGTCGGGGGCGGTGAGGCGGCGGTGCGGGACGCCGAGGCGGTCGCCGAGCCGGTCGATCTCGGCGGAGCCGCCGTGCACGAGCACGACCCGCCGTCCGGCCCGGACGAGGGCGGCGACGTCCGCGCAGATGCCCGCGGCGTCGACCTCGCGGTTGCCGCCGCACTTGACGACGGTGAGGGGTGCCATCGGCGTCCTTTCGCTCGCTGGATGATCGGGCGTCAGATCGGGTGCAGGCCGGGGAAGGAGAGCCCGAGGCCCTCCGGGCGGCCGGTGCGGATGTTGAGGCACTGCACGGCGTTGCCGGCGCCGCCCTTGACCAGGTTGTCCAGGGCCGCGATCAGCACCAGCCGCCCGCTCTTCTCGTCGTACACGTGGCCGACGTCGCAGAAGTTGGAGCCGAGCAGGATCTTGGGCTCCGGGTAGCGGTAGGTGCCGCGGCGCTGGGCGACGATCCGGACGAAGGGCTCGTCGCGGTAGGCCTCCCGGTAGGCGCGGCGGATCGCCAGGTCGTCGACGCCCTCGGCGGCCTCGACC
>NZ_JBEYFP010000285.1:0-7272 GCF_040634455.1 Kitasatospora sp. NPDC007106 | reverse complement strand
CGCCGATGGCGTTGGCGGTCTCGTCGAGGCGGGTGAGCACCTGCTCGGGCGGCAGGTCGAGGGTGGCCAGGGTGCGGGCGACGGTGCGCAGCTGGCCCATGGTGGCGGCGGCCCGGATGCCGTGGCCCATCACGTCGCCGACGACCAGGGCGACCCGGCCGCAGGAGAGCGGCACCACGTCGAACCAGTCGCCGCCGACCTCGGAGACCAGGCTGCTCGGCAGGTAGCGGTGGGCGATCTCCAGGCCGAGGGTGCGGTGGATCTCCTGCGGCAGCAGGCTGCGCTGCAGGGTGAGGGCGGTCTCGCGCTCGCGCCGGTAGAGCCGGGCGTTGTCGATGGCGAGGGCGGCGCGGGCGACGAGTTCCTCGGCGAGGGCGACGTCGGCGGCGGTGAACGGCTCGGGGTTGCGGGTGCGGACGAACTCGGCGCCGCCGAGCACCATCCCGCGGGCCAGGACCGGCACCATCAGGTAGGAGTGCACGCCCGCGGCGATGCCCGGGCCGACCCGGTCGGAGCTGGGCACCAGGCCGCGCAGCACCTCCTCGTCAACGTGCGAGCGCAGCAGCGGCCGACCGCTGCGCAGGCACTGGGTGTAGACGCGCTGGGCGTCGTACTCGGTCGTCGCGCCGACGGCGTCGGCGGCCCGGGTGAGCCCGGCCTCGTAGGCCTCGCCGACGGCGACGGCGCGGACGAGGATCGGCTTGTCCGGCTGGATGGGGGCGGGCTCCTCGCCGCGCAGCACCGGCTCCAGCAGGTCGACGGTGGCGAAGTCGGCGAACCGCGGGATGACCGCCTCGATCAGCTCCTCGGCGGTGCGCTGCAGGTCGAGGGTGGTGCCGATGCGGGCGGTGGCCTCGGCGAGCAGGGCGAGGCGCTCCTGGGCGCGCGCGGCACGCGCCTCGGCCTGGAAGCGCTCGGTGACGTCGATCAGCGAGGAGCTGACGCCGAGCACCCGGCCGGTGGAGTCCTC
The DNA here is from genome assembly GCF_040634455.1 of Kitasatospora sp. NPDC007106. Lineage (NCBI taxonomy): Bacteria > Bacillati > Actinomycetota > Actinomycetes > Kitasatosporales > Streptomycetaceae > Kitasatospora > Kitasatospora sp. NPDC007106. The sequence goes on along the minus strand of NZ_JBEYFP010000285.1, from coordinate 6,302 downwards.
CAGCCGGAAGTAGGAGGCGGACCAGGCGCGGTCGCGGCGCGGCTCGCCGGGGGTGCGGCCGTGCGAGCGGGCGTCGACGATCGGGCGGCCGGTGGTGAGCACCTGGCGCATCACGGCCTCGATCTCGGCACTGTTGAGGCCCGGCAGCACGCCGGAGACCCGGCGGCCGATGTGCTCGTCCACCGGCACGCCGTTGATCTTGGCGAGGGCTTGGTTGAGCCGGACGAAGCGCAGGTCGGTGTCGTAGACCGCCATCCCGATCGGGGACTGGTTGAAGATGCCGTCGAGGACGGCGAGGTCCGCCTCCACCTGGCGCAGCGCGCGCACGTCGGAGCCGGTGACCAGCAGCAGGTGCTGACCGCCGGGGCCGGCGATCGGGTAGGTGTGGAACTCGATCTCGACGTCGGAGCCGTCCCGGTGCCGGATCGGGTGGATGCCGGACCAGCCGGAGCCCGCCATGATCTGCTCGAACAGCTCGCCGGCCTGGTGGCGCCGGCCCTCGGGGACGAGCAGCTCGGCCGCGTAGGAGCCGACGGCCTCCTCGGCGGAGTGGCCGGAGAGCGCCTCGGCCTCCTCGCTCCAGTGCAGGATGCGGCCGTCCTCCTGGAGGAGGGCGGTGGCGAGCGGCACCAGCCGGTGTCCGGCCAGGCGCGCCGAAGCGGCGCCCGCCTCACCGCGGCCGGCGCCGTCGGTGGCGGTCCAGTCGAATCCGTGCATCTTCAGGAGTTCACCTGCCCGGTACCTTCCCGGTGGGAGGCCGGCCAATCCGGTCCCCACCAGACTGCACAAAGCCCGGCCGGACGGCGACTGCGGGTCGCCGGCCGGTCGGGCGCGGTCTGTTCGTACTCAGCACGCCGGTCTCCCGCCGGCCGGACCGTCCGCGGCCGGTCCCCCGCCGGCCAGTGCCGCCTCCAGCAGCCCGGCCCACTGGCGGACGATGCCGGCCCGGCGGGCCCCGTCGTCGGTCAGCAGGTTGGCCAGGCCCAGGCCACGGGCCATGTCCATGGTGGCCTGCACGGTCTCCCGCACCCCGGGCCGGGACTCGTCCGCGCCGAGGAACTCCACGGCGGCCCGGTGGGACTCCCGGCCGACGTGGTTCTCCAGCGCGACGATCCGCTCGCGCAGCGCGTCCTCGGTGGCGGCGGCCACCCACAGGTGCAGCGCAGCGCGGAACAGCGGACCGGTGTAGAGCCGGACGATCATGGAGACCACGGCCTCGGTGCGCCCCGGACCGGCCGGCGGCAGCTGCTCGGCGCTGGCCCGCACCTGGGCCAGCCGCTCGTCGGCGACGTGCTCGACGGCCGCCGTGAAGAGGTCCTCGCGGGTCGGGAAGTGGTGCTGGGCCGCGCCCCGCGTCACCCCGGCCCGCTCGGCGACCACGGCGACCGTCGAACCCTGCCAGCCCAGCTCGGCCAGGCACTCCACGGCGGCCTCCAGCAGGCGGCGGCGGGTGGCGCGGCTTCGGTCCTGCTGCGGGGTGCGCAGGGCGGCGGCGTGGGCGGTCATGGCCTGGCTTTCCGGTGGCGGTGTACGGCGGTTGCGCCCGATCCTCTCAGATCGCCGGCGCGCCGGTGGCGGACGGGCGGGCCCGCAGCTCGCGGCGGAGGATCTTGCCGCTCGCGGACTTCGGCACCGCGTCGAGGAACTCCACCGCCCGCACCTTCTTGTACGGGGCGACCTGCGCCGCCACGTACTCCTGGACCTGGGCCCCGGTCAACTCGCTGCCGGGGGCCCGCACCACGAAGGCCTTCGGGCGCTCGGTGCCGTCCTCGCCGGTGACACCGACCACCGCGGCGTCCGCGATCTCCGGGTGGGTGAGCAGCAGCGCCTCCAGCTCGGCGGGCGCGACCTGGTACCCCTTGTACTTGATCAGCTCCTTCACCCGGTCGACGACGAAGAGGTAGCCGTCCTCGTCGACGTAGCCGACGTCACCGGTGTGCAGCCAGCCGTCGGCGTCCAGCATCGCGTCGGTCTCCGACTGGCGGCCGAAGTAGCCCTTCATCACCTGCGGGCCGCGGAAGAGCAGCTCGCCGCGCTGACCCGTCGGCAGGTCGGTGTCGGGGTCGTCCAGCGAGACGATCCTCAGCTCGGTGGAGGCCACCATCTTCCCGACCGTGCCGGGCGGCGGCGCCGGGTCGTCCAGCGGGACGACGTGGGTGACCGGGGAGAGCTCGGTCATGCCGTAGCCCTGGTGGATGCGCGGCAGGCCGAGCCGGCGGGCGGCGGCGTCGGCGAGCTCGGCGTCCAGCGGGGCGGCGGCGCTGAGCACGTACTTCACCGAGGACAGGTCGTACCGGTCGACCAGCGGGTGCTTGGCCAGCGCGAGGACCATCGGCGGTGCGGCGAAGACGCCCTCGATCCGCTGCTCCTGGATGGTCCGCAGGAACTGCTCCAGGTCGAAACGGGGCAGCACGACGACGGTCGAGCCGCAGCGCAGCGGGTGGTTGAGCAGCGCCGTCAGGCCGTAGATGTGGAAGAAGGGCAGCACGGCGATGATCCGCTCACCGGCGGCGGTGGCGTGCACCGAGTCGGTCTGCGCCAGGTTCGAGCCGATCGACCGGTGGGTGAGCATCACGCCCTTCGGCAGGCCGGTGGTGCCGCTGGAGTACGGCAGCACGGCGAGGTCGCCGGCGTCGATCCGCGGCGCGGGCTCCGCCGCGGTGGTCGCGGCGAGGTCGGCGAGCGAGCGGTGGCCGGGGGCCTCGTCGCAGACGAAGACCTCCGCGATCGGACGGCCCTCGGCGGCGAGCGCGGCGGCGGCCTCGGTCGCGACCGGCAGGAAGGCGGAGACGGTGACGATCCAGCGGGCACCGCTGTCGCGCAACTGCCCGGCGAGTTCGCCCGCGGTGGCGAGCGAACTGACCGTGGTGACGGTGGCGCCGGTGCGGGTCGCGCCGTAGAAGGCGACCGGCCAGGCGATGGTGTTCGGACTGAACAGCGCGACCACGTCCCCCTGGCGGACACCCGCCTCGGCGAGGCCGGCCGCGGTCCGGCGGGCGGCGAGGTCGAGCTCGGCGTAGCTGAGGGTGCGGCCGGTGACGCCGTCGACCAGGGCGGGCAGCCCGGCCCGGCCGTTCAGGTCACCGAGGACGGCGTCGTGGATCGGCAGGTCGACGGGCTCGATCTCGGGGTGGTCGCTGCGGAACACCATGCATACCTCCGGCGGGGGTGGTGGGGAGCTCGCGGTGCTGCCAGGTTGCCGGGTGACAGCCTGCCCGTTTTCCGCCCCGCAGCCCAGAGGGCGTGCAGCGATCCTTTGCGTGGGCGGGCACCTCACCAGGGGCCCGGGTCAACCACCCGGGGGAAGTGGGTGACCACTCAGGGGAAAGGGGCGGCCGCTCAGGGGCGCTGGGGGCACCTCCCAGCGCCCCTGGTGCATACCGTCCTAGTACGACCGCGGGAGGCCGAGGGTGTGCTGGGCGACGTAGTTGAGGACCATCTCGCGGCTGACCGGGGCGACCCGGCCGACGCGGGTGACGGTGAGGAGGGCGGCGAGGCCGTACTCCTGGGTGAGGCCGTTGCCGCCGAGGGTCTGGACGGCCTGGTCGACGGCCCGGCAGGCGGCCTCCGCCGCGGCGTACTTGGCCATGTTCGCGGCTTCGCCCGCCGCGAGGTCGTCCCCGGCGTCGTACAGGTGGGCGGCCTTCTGGGTCATCAGCCGGGCGAGCTCGACCTCGATGGCGCACTGGGCGAGCGGGTGGGCTATGCCCTGGTGGGCGCCGATCGGGGTGTCCCAGACGGTGCGGGTGCGGGCGTAGTCGACGGCGGTGTCGAGGGCGCGGCGGGCGGCGCCGATGGAGAACGCCGCGGTCATGATCCGTTCGGGGTTGAGGCCGGCGAAGAGCTGCAGCAGGCCGGCGTCCTCGTCGCCGACCAGGGCGTCGGCGGGCAGCCGGACGTCGTCCAGGAAGACCTGGAACTGCTTCTCCGCGGCGACCAGCTCCATCGGGATGGCCCGGTACTCGAAGCCGGGGGTGTCGCGGGGGACGACGAAGAGCGAGGGCCGCAGCCGCCCGGTGCGGGCGTCCTCGGTGCGGGCGACGAAGAGCACGGCGTCGGCGTGGTCGATGCCGGAGATGAAGACCTTGCGGCCGGTGAGCAGCCAGTCCTCGCCGTCGCGGCGGGCGACGGTGGCGATCCGGTGGGAGTTGGAGCCGGCGTCGGGTTCGGTGATGCCGAAGGCCATCCGGCGGGTGCCGTCGGCGAGGCCGGGCAGCCAGCGGCGGCGCTGTTCCTCGGTGCCGTAGCGGGCGATGACGGTGCCGCAGATGGCGGGTGAGACGACGAGCATCAGCAGCGGGCAGCCGCCGGCGCCGAGCTCTTCGAGGACGATGGCGAGTTCGGTGATGCCGGCGCCCCCGCCGCCGTACTCGGCGGGCAGGTTGACGCCGAGGTAGCCGAGTTTGCCGGCTTCGGCCCACAGTTCGTCGGCGTACTCGCCGGCGCGGGCCTTGGCCTGGAACCAGGCGGGGCCGAAGCGGGCGGCGAGGTCGGCGACGGCCCGGCGCAGGGCCTGCTGTTCGGGGGTCTCGACGAGGGTGCCTGCGGTGGTGCGCGGTGCGGACATGCGGCGTCCTTCCGGGCGGTGAGGGTGGGGTGCCGTGCAGGGTGCGAGGGGTGTACGGGGTGTGCGGGGCTCAGGCGGGCTGGACGACGGCGAGGACGGCGCCGGGCTCGACCTGCTGGCCGGGGGCGACGCGGAGTTCGGTGAGCAGCCCGTCGGCGGGGGCGGTGACCTGGTGCTCCATCTTCATCGCCTCCAGCCAGAGCAGTGGCTGTCCGTCGGCGACGGTGTCGCCGACGGCGGCGGCGGTGCGGACGACGGTGCCGGGCATGGGGGCGAGCAGGGCGCCGGGGTCGGTCCGCTGCGCCGGGTCGGGGAAGCGGTCGAGCGCGGTGAGGGCGGTGGCGCCGTTCGGCCCGTCGACCCAGACGCCGGTGCCGTGGGCGGCGACGTGGAAGGTCTGCCGCAGGGTGTCCGTCTCCAGGACGACCAGGTCCGGGGCGGAGCGGAGCAGCCGGGTGCCGGGGTGGCCCTCGGCGTCGAGTCCGGTCCGGCCGAGCCGGTAGCGGACCTCCCATTCGCCGCCGTCGGCGGCGCGGTACCGCTTGATCTGCGGCTGGGAGGGCAGGTTGCGCCAGCCGGAGGGCAGCGCGGTGCGGCGGGAGGCGGCGTCGGCGAGGGCGGCGGCGAGGGCGGCGAGCGGGGTGTCCTTGCCGTCGGGGGCGGTGAGGTCGGCGGCGTGTTCGGTGAGGAAGCCGGTGTGCAGCCGGGCGGCCAGGAAGGCGGGGTGGCGCAGGGCGCGGACGAGCAGGTCGCGGTTGGTGGCGGGGCCGTGGATCCGGGCGCGGCCGAGTGCGTCGGCGAGCCGGCGGGCGGCGGCGGCCCGGGTGGGTGCCCAGGCGACGACCTTGGCGAGCATGGCGTCGTAGTGCACGGTGACGGTGGTGCCGTCGTCGGCGCCGGAGTCCAGGCGCAGCCCGGTGGGGGCCCCGCCGGTGGTGAATTCGGTGTGCGGGTGGGCGAGGGTGAGGCGGTGCAGGGTGCCGGTCTGGGGCTGCCAGTCGCGGGCCGGGTCCTCGGCGTAGAGGCGGGCCTCGACGGCGTGGCCGGTGGTGGCGGGCGGTTCGGCGGGCAGGGCCTCGCCCTCGGCGACGGCGATCTGCAGGGCGACCAGGTCGAGGCCGGTGACGCATTCGGTGACGGGGTGTTCGACCTGGAGGCGGGTGTTCATCTCCAGGAAGGCGAGCCGGCCGTCGGGGGCGAGCAGGAATTCGGCGGTTCCGGCGCCGACGTAGCCGATGGCCCGGGCGGCGTCGACGGCGGCGCGGTGGAGTTCGGTGCGCTGCCGTGCGGTGAGTCCGGGGGCGGGGGCCTCCTCGATCACCTTCTGGTGGCGGCGCTGCAGGGAGCAGTCGCGGTCGCCGACGGCCCACACGGTGCCGTGGGTGTCGGCCATCAGCTGGACCTCGACGTGCCGGCCGGTGGGCAGGTACGGCTCGCAGAAGACCTCGTCGGAGCCGAAGGCCGAGAGCGCCTCGGCGCGGGCGGCGGCGAGCGCGGCCGGCAGTTCGGCGAGGTCGCGGACGATCCGCATGCCGCGTCCGCCGCCGCCGGCCGCGGCCTTGACGAGCAGCGGCAGGTCGGCCTCGGTGGGTTCGGTGCCGACGGTGAGGACGGGCACGCCGGCCGCGGCCATCAGCCGTTTGGCGGCGGTCTTGGAGCCCATGGCGGCGATCGCGGCGGGCGACGGTCCGATCCAGGCGAGTCCGGCGTCGAGGACGGCCTGCGCGAAGTCGGC
>NZ_JBEYFP010000284.1:0-7272 GCF_040634455.1 Kitasatospora sp. NPDC007106 | reverse complement strand
GGGTGCGGGCGCACCCGACCCGGCCGCCGTGCGTCCCGGACCCATCCGACTACCGATCGGTAGCACTGTTTCGGACGAGTTCACCGAATGCTCGCCCGATGTCTTGCACGCCGTGCGGGCGCCGAAGTTGGATGCACAACATCCCGCAACCCGACGGGTTCACGACACACCCTCACGGAGCTTCGATGCCCCTGTCGTCCGTCCGCCGCGCCACCAGAACGGCCGCCGCGGCCTGTGTCGCCGCCGCCGTGCTCGGCACGCTCGCCGCCACCCCCGCGGCTGCCGCCACCGGCGCCGCGGCCGAGAGCGCACCGGTCACCGCGCCCGCGCTCGACGTCCTCACGTACAACGTGTTCCTGATGAGCAAGTCGCTCTACCCGAACTGGGGCCAGGACCTCCGCGCGCAGGCGATCGCCTCGGCGGACTTCTTCCAGGGCCACGACGTGGTGGTCCTCCAGGAGGCGTTCGACAACGCCGCCTCCGACGCGCTGACCGCCCGCGCCTCGGCCGCGTACCCGTACCACACGCCGGTGGTCGGCCGCTCCACCGGCGGCTGGGACGCCACCTCCGGCAGCTACAGCTCGACCACACCCGAGGACGGCGGGGTGACGCTGCTCAGCAAGTGGCCGATCCTGCGCAAGGAGCAGTACGTCTTCAAGGACGCCTGCGGCGCCGACTGGTGGTCCAACAAGGGCTTCGTGTACGCCGTGCTGAACGTCGACGGGCTGCGCACCCACGTGGTCGGCACCCACCTGCAGTCCACCGACACCGGGTGCTCCAGCGGCGAGCCGGCCGCCGTCCGCGCCAAGCAGCTGCTCGCGATGCGCTCCTTCCTCGACGCCAAGCAGATCCCGGCGAACGAGCCGATCGTGCTGGCCGGCGACCTCAACGTCGACTCGCACGGCTCCGAGTACCAGGCCCTGCTCGACAACGGCAACCTGGCCCCGGCCTCGCAGCGCACCGGCTGGCCGTACTCCTTCGACACGGTCGACAACTCCATCGCCGCCTACCGCTACCCGGGCGAGCCCAAGGAGGACCTGGACTACGTGCTGTACCGGGCCGACCACGCCCGGCCGCAGCAGTACACCAACCAGGTCGTGCGCTTCCACAGCACGCCGTGGACGGTGAGCAGCTGGGGTAAGAGCTACACGTACAACGACCTGTCGGACCACTACCCGCTCGCCGCGCACTGATCGATCCGCACGGTGAGCACGCCGCGGCGGCCCGCCCGCACCCGGGCAGCCGCCGCGGCTGCGCCCCGCCCCGATCGGGGGGAGGGTGGATCCGACCGGGGCCCGACCGGCACCCGTGTGCCAGAACCGAGGAGTGAGCCGCCATGCCCATCGCCACCGTCAACCCGGCCACTGGGGAGACCGTCGAGACCTTCGCCCCGTACGACGCCGCCGCCCTGGAGCAGCGGCTCGGCCTCGCCGCCGAGACCTACCGGTCCTGGCGGACGACCTCCTTCGAGGAGCGCGCGGCGCTGCTGAAGCGCGCCGCGGACCTGCTCGACGCCGAGCGCGAGGAGATCGCCCGGACGATGACGGTGGAGATGGGCAAGCCGGTCGTCGCGGCCCGCGCCGAGGTCGCCAAGTGCGCGAAGGCGATGCGCTGGTACGCCGACCGGGCGCCGGAGCTGCTGGCCGACGAGCACCCGTCCGAGGCCGACGTGGCGGACTCCGGCGGCGCCTCGGTGCACGTGCGCTACCGGCCGATCGGCGTGGTGCTGGCCGTGATGCCGTGGAACTTCCCGCTCTGGCAGGTGGTGCGGTTCGCCGCGCCGGCGCTGATGGCGGGCAACGTGGGCCTGCTCAAGCACGCCTCGAACGTGCCGCGGACGGCGCTGGCGCTGGAGCGGGTGCTGCTGGAGGCGGGCTTCCCGCAGGGCTGCTTCCAGACCCTGCTGATCGGCTCCGCCGCGGTCGAGGGCGTCGTCCGGGACGCCCGGGTCGCCGCGGTGACGCTGACCGGCAGCGAGCTCGCCGGCCGCTCGGTCGCCTCGATCGCCGGCGACGAGGTGAAGAAGTCGGTGCTGGAGCTCGGCGGCAGCGACCCCTTCCTGGTGCTGCCCTCCGCCGACCTGGCGGGCGCCGTGCAGTGGGCGGTCACCGCTCGCACCCAGAACAACGGGCAGTCCTGCATCGCCGCGAAGCGCTTCATCGTGCACGCCGAGGTCTACGAGGCGTTCACCAGGGCGTTCACCGACCGGATGAAGGCCCTGAAGGTCGGCGACCCGCTGGCCGAGGAGACCGAGATCGGCCCGCTCGCCACCTCCCAGGGCCGCGCCGACCTGGAGGAGCTCGTCGACGACGCGGTGGCCGCCGGGGCCGTCGCGGAGTGCGGCGGCGCCCGCCCGGACGGCCTGCCGAAGGAGCTGGACGGCGGCTGGTACTACCTGCCGACCGTGCTGACCGGCATCACCCCGAAGATGCGCATCCACCACGAGGAGGCGTTCGGCCCGGTCGCCACCGTGTACCGGGTGGAGAGCCTGGACGAGGCGATCGAGCTGGCCAACGACACCCCGTTCGGCCTCAGCTCCAACGTGTGGACGACCGACCCCGAGGAGCAGGAGCGCTGCGCCCGCGACATCGAGGCGGGCGGCGTGTTCTTCAACGGCATGACGGCCTCGCACCCGGCGTTCCCGTTCGGCGGCGTGAAGCGCTCCGGCTACGGGCGGGAGCTGTCCGGCCACGGCATCCGGGAGTTCTGCAACATCACCACCGTCTGGCGCGGCCGCTGACCGGCCCGGACGCGGCAGGGGCGGGGCACGCGGCGTGCGTGCCCCGCCCCTGCGGCATCCGGGGAGGATGCGGGCTCAGGCCATCTGCGGGCTCAGGCCATCTGCACCCGGCCGACCGGCGCCTCGTCCCCGCCGCGGTGGCCGAGGAACCAGCCGATCAGCGCGAGGAAGGTGATCGCCCAGACGAGTGAGCAGAAGGCGGTCATCCAGTTGGAGTCCACCTGCACCTCGACCATGATCAGGCCGACGGTCAGCGAGAGCAGGAAGACCACCGCCGAGCTGCTCACCCCCAGGAACATGTCGCGCAGCCGCACCGACAGCTTCGGCTTCTTCCGGAAGACCGGTTCCATCGGCCAGTGCGGCTCCGCCGTCTGCAGCCCGCCCTTCGCGGGGACCGCGGGCTGCGCGCTGCCGGACATCGGTTGCTGGTCCATCGGCGTGCTCCTTCCAGCTGCCGTCCCCCGCAGTCCACTGTCCCACTGGGCCGTCCCGGCGGCAGGGCGGCCGGACCGGTTTCCGTCCGACCGGTCCCCGGGTACCTGCGCAGACGTGCCGATCCGCCCGATGCTCGCCACTCCGAGCACCCGCCGCAGCTTCGACGACGGCTGGCTGCTGGAACGCAAGCTGGACGGCGTCCGGGCGGTCGCCGAGCGGGACGGCGACACCGTCCGGCTGTTCTCCCGCACCGGCGAGCCGATGGCCGGGGGCTACCCGGAGCTGGTGGCGGCGCTCGCCGCGCAGCCCGTCCCCCGGTTCACCGTGGACGGCGAGATCGTCGCGCTCGACGAGGAGGGCCGGACCAGCTTCGCCCGGCTGCAGCGGCGGATGCATCTGCGCGACCCCGTCCGGGCGGCCGCCGCCGGGGTGCGGGTCTCCTACTTCCTGTTCGACCTGACCGCGCTGATGGGGCACGACACCACCGGGCTGCCGCTCCTGGACCGCAAGCAACTGCTGCGCGAGACACTGGACTTCGCCGATCCGCTGCACTTCACCGAGCACGCCCGGGCGGACGGCCGGGTGCCGCTCGCCGAGGCCTGCGCGCGGGGCTGGGAGGGGCTGGTCGCCAAGCGCGCCGACAGCCGGTACGTGCCGCGCCGCTCCCAGGACTGGCTGAAGCTGCCGTGCACCGCGGGCCAGGAGTTGGTGGTCGGCGGTTTCACGGAGCCGACCGGCCGCCGCACCGGCTTCGGCGCCCTGCTGGTCGGGCACTACGAGGGCGCCCTGCTGCGCTACGCCGGCAAGGTCGGCACGGGCTTCGACACGGCCCTGCTGCACCGGCTGCGGGCCCGGCTCGACACCCTCGTCCGCCCCGACCCGCCGTTCGCCGACCCGCCCGCCGGGGAGCGCCGGGTGCACTGGGTCGAACCACGGCTGGTCGCCCGGGTCGGCTTCACCGAGTGGACCCGCGACGGACGGCTGCGCGCACCCCGGTTCGAAGGTTTGCGGACGGACAAACGCCCCGAGGACGTGGTCCGCGAACACCCCCTCCAAGGGCGCTGAACAGCACCTCAGGAGCCTACCAGCGACCGCCCGGCGGCCCGCCGCCGCGGAGTGATATCGATCACAGCCGACGACCGTCCGGCAGCGGCGCCCGGGCGCGCTACGATCACGAACTCCCAGGCAGCAGCGGGTGTTTCCGCGAGACACCCGATCCTGGCCCGTTCACATCAACCGCAAACTTGAAGTCTGTTAATTTTTACAAAATTGCTGCGCGTTGACTGGTATTCATATGAACTAGCAATCTTCGGCGCCATGAAGAGACCCCTCCTGAGCAGCTCGGTCACCCTCGCGGTCAGCACCTTCGTCATAGCCGGCGCCGGTGTCCCCGCCGTGGCCGCCACTCCCGGCCCGCAGGCCCCGGCCACCCACAGCAAGGCCGTGCAGGACGCCAACGCCCAGGTCGCGGCCCACCCGAACGCCGTGAAGGCCGGCGCCGACGACCGTTTCCAGGTCACCAACGTGCAGGTCGACAAGGACGGCACCCGCCACGTCCACTTCAACCGCACCTACCGCGGCCTTCCCGTCCGCGGCGGCGACGTGGTCGTCCACTCCGCCCCCAACGGCACCCTCGACTCGACCAGCCTCACGCTGGCCGCCCCGATCTCGCTCTCGGTGACCCCCTCCGTCACCGACAAGCAGGCGATCGCCAAGGCCGCCGGGCTCTTCCGCGGCACCCGCGGCAGCAGCACCGCCGTCCTCACCGTCGACGTCACCGGCGCCTCGCCGAAGCTCGTCTGGGAGGTCGTGATCAACGGCACCGACCCGGACCACTCCCCCAGCCACTTCCACGTCCTGGTCGACGCCGTCACCGGCGCCCCCGGCCAGACCTGGGACAGCTTCTCCGCGTTCGTCCCGGACGGCACCCAGCGCGGCAAGGGCCGGCTGGCCCCCGGCCTCGTGACCCCGCCCGGCGCGCAGGCCGCCGCGGCCTCCAGCGGCACCGGCAAGGGCTACCAGGTCGGCAACGTCACCGTCAGCACCACCCAGAACTCCACGAGCAGCTACACGCTCAAGGACCCGCTGCGCGGCAACGGCGAGACCCGCGACGCGCAGAACCAGACCGCCTTCAACGACTCGCCGCCGGCCGGCTGGGGCGTGGCCTTCAACGACGCCGACAACGTCTGGGGCAACAACGCCCTGACCGACCGCGCCACGGTCGCCGTCGACGCCCACTACGGCATCCAGGCCACCTGGGACTTCTACAAGAACGTCCTCAACCGCAACGGCATCAAGAACGACGGCGTCGGCGCCCGCTCCTTCGTCCACTACGGCACCAACTACGACAACGCCGGCTGGGACGACACCAGCTTCTCGATGATCTACGGCGACGGCGCGGTCGGCTCCAAGCCGTTCACCGAGATCGACGTCGCCGGCCACGAGATGAGCCACGGCGTCACGGCCGCCACCGCCGGCCTGATCTACAGCGGCGACGCGGGCGGCCTCAACGAGGCCACCTCGGACATCATGGGCACGATGGTCGAGTTCAACGCCAACAGCCCGGCCGACGCGCCGGACTACCTCATCGGCGAGAAGATCGACATCAACGGCAACGGCACCCCGCTGCGCTGGATGGACGACCCGAGCAAGGACGGCAAGTCCGTCAAGTGCTGGTCCAGCACCACCAAGAACCTCAACCCGCACTACTCGTCCGGCGTCGGCAACCACTTCTTCTACCTGCTCGCCGTCGGCTCCGGCCAGTCCCAGTGGGGCAACAGCCCGACCTGCGACGGCTCCACGGTCACCGGCATCGGCAACGACGCGTCCACCAAGATCTGGTACCGCGCGCTGTCGGTCTACATGACCTCCAACACCGACTACCCGGGCGCCCGCACCGCCACCGTCAAGGCCGCCAAGGACCTGTACGGCGGCGGCAGCACCCAGTGCGCCGCGGTGGAGAAGGCGTGGAACGCGGTCTCCGTCGCCCCGACCGCCACCACCTGCAGCGGCACCACCCCGCCGCCGTCCGGCGGCAACCTGCTGCTCAACCCGGGCTTCGAGTCCGGCGCGACCTCCTGGACGGGCTCCTCCGGCGTCATCACCAACGAGACGGGCGCGGCCCCCCGCACCGGCTCGTACTACGCCTGGCTGGACGGCTACGGCTCCGCCCACACCGACACGCTCGCGCAGACGGTGACCGTCCCGGCGGCCGCCACCGCGCCCCAGCTGACCTTCTGGAGCCGGATCAGCACGGCCGAGAAGGGCAGCACCGCCTACGACACGCTGAAGGTCCAGGTCGTCGACGGCGCCACGACCACCACCCTGGCCACCTACTCGAACGTCGACGCCACCACGGGCTACGTCCAGCGCACGCTCGACCTGTCGGCCTTCAAGGGCAAGACCGTCACGATCAAGTTCACCGGCACGGAGGACTCCTCCCTCCAGACCAGCTTCCTGATCGACGACACCTCGGTGACCGCCGGCTGATCCCGGCCCCACGGACCGGTGGACCCGGGCGGTCGACCCACGACGTCCCGCCCGGGTCCACCGCAGCGCCCACGCGCGCCGCGGCTACCCGTCCCGGCCCTGCCAGGTGCTCACACACACCTCGTTGCCCTCCGGATCCGCCAGCACCCACCACGCGGGCGCACGCGCGGCGGAGACCAGCCGGCCGCCGGCGGCCAGCGCGGCCCCGACCCGCCGCTGCGCCTCGTCGTGCGGCACGGTCACGTCCAGGTGCAGCCGGTTGCGCTGCGGCCGCGACAGCTCCATCCGCTGGAACCAGACCGCCGGGCCCCGCCCGGCCGGGTCCACCAGCGGATCCGACGGCCCGTCCGCGCCCGGGGTGTCCGCGTAGCCCAGCACCGCCTTCCAGAACGGCCGCACCGCGGCGGCGTCCAGCGCGTCGACGCCGATCTCCAGGAGCTGCACGGAGCGCGGCTCCCCCGCCGCCCCCGCGCCGTGCAGGACGGCGGAGATCCGCCGCGCCAGCTCCACCTCCGCCGTGCCCACCCCGGCGCCCGCGGGCGGCACCAGGGCGAGCAGCACCGCCCCGGGCCGGACGTCGGCGTGCAGCCGCCGGTCGGCCTCGTCCC
>NZ_JBEYFP010000283.1:0-7289 GCF_040634455.1 Kitasatospora sp. NPDC007106 | reverse complement strand
GGTCGGCGGCCGCCTCGCCGAGCGGCAGCGCGAGCGCCGGGGCCGGCGCGGAGGGGCAGGCGAAGGCGCTGGACGGGCTGCTGGCCCGCGGCGAGAACGCGAAGGCCCCGATCGGCAGCGCGGTCGCGAAGGTGACCAGCTGCCCGGACAAGTCGGAGATCGCGAGCGCCGCCCAGGTCTTCGACGACGGCGCCACCCAGCGCGACCAGCTGGTCGCCGACCTCGGCAAGCTGGACCTCGGCGCCCTGCCGGGCGGCGCGGAGGCCGCGCAGACCCTGAAGACCGCCTGGCAGACCTCGGGCGACATCGACCGGGCGTACGCGGCCTGGGCCCGGACGGTGGCGAGCCAGGGCTGCTCGGGCAGCTCCGCCCCGAACACGGCCGACAAGAAGCGCGCCAACGACCTCAATCCGCAGGCCACGCAGTCCAAGAAGGACTTCGTGGCGAAATGGAACGCCATCGCGAAGACCTACGGTCTGACCGAGCGCACCTGGGACAGGATCTGAACCACCCGTGACCGGCACCACCAGCGACCCCCAGTACCCGGAGCGCCCCCGCCGCGCCCGCCGCCTCGGCATCGCCGTGCTCGTCTGCACGGTGCCCGCGCTCTGCGCGGGCGGCTGGTTCGGCTGGCAGGCGCTTGCGGACGGCTCCCGCCCGGCGGCCTCGTCCGCCGCCACCCCGGCCGGTACGGCCGCGGCGCCGGAGCCCTCCTCGCCGGAGCCCGCTCCGGCGTCCTCCGGCCCGGCGGCGGGCGGGCCCGCGCCGAGCGGATCGGCGCCGACCGGTTCGGGGCCGCTGAACGGCCGCACGGTGCTGCTGGACCCGGGGCACAACCCGGGCAACACCAAGCACACCACCGAGATCAACAAGCAGGTGGACATCGGCAACGCCCGCAAGGAGTGCGACACCACCGGCACGGCGACCAACGCGGGCTACAGCGAGGCCTCGTACACGCTGGACGTGGTGCACCGGGCGCGGGAGATCCTGCGGCAGCGCGGCGCGAACGTGGTGCTCACCCAGGACGGCGACCGGCCGTTCGGGCCGTGCATCGACGAGCGGGCCCGGATCGGCAACCAGGCGAAGGCGGACGCGGCGGTGTCCGTGCACGCCGACGGCGCCCCGTCCGGTGCCCACGGCTTCCACGTGATCATGCCGGGGAAGGTCACCGCGGGCGCGGCCGACACCTCGGCGATCGTCGACCCCTCACACCGGCTGGGCCTGGAGCTGCGGGACGCCTTCAAGCGGGCGACCGGCCAGCCGTACGCCGACTACATCGGCAAGGACGGCCTGGACACCCGCACGGACCTGGGCGGCCTCAACCTGTCGCGGGTGCCCAAGGTGTTCATCGAGTGCGGGAACATGCGCAACGCCGCGGACGCCCAGCACATGACGGACCCGCAGTGGCGGCAGAAGGCCGCCGAGGGGATCGCGGAGGCCGTGACCGCCTTCCTGGCCCAGGGCTCGTGACGGCGCGCACGGCCGGCGGGGCCGCACCGGCCCGTCCGCCGGTCGTGCGCTGACCTGGAGTCACGGCGATTTGGCAACGAAATCGGGGGTTTCCCCGGGGCGCTGTGCACAGCGGACGACCCGGGCCCTAGGCTCTAGCAGTCCGGGGACGTCCCGTACCGGTCAGCCGACCGCCCCGACACGCAGTCCACGACACACCAACGAGGGGAACGTTAGTGAATCTGCGCGCTCTCACGCGGGGAGACGCCGCCGTCGCAGGTGCGGCCGTACTGCTCTTCATCGCGTCCTTCCTGCCCTACCTGACGGTCGAGTTCTGCATCGCCGGCCGGTGCAACTCGGACAGCCAGAACGCGTGGAAGGCCTCGCTCTTCCCGATCCTGCCGTCGGCGTTCCTGCTCGGCATCGTCGCGGCGGCGCTGATCCTGGTGCACCGCCTGCAGGGCGAGGCCTCGGCCACCCGGCAGGTCCTCGGGCTGCGCCTGGACCAGTGGGGCACCGCGCTGTCGGTCGCGACGCTGTGGTCGGCGCTGTGGGCGATCGGTGGCGGCGGTGAGGGCGTGAGCCACGGCTTCGGTGCCTGGCTCGGCCTGCTGGCCGCGCTGGTGCTGGCCGGTGCCGCGGCCGCGGGCCCGCTGGTGCCGGCCCTGCAGGGCCCGCTGCTGTCGGACAAGCCGGCCGCTCCGGCGCCGCAGGCGTACCAGGCCTTCCCGCAGGGCGCGGGCCAGCCCGGCCAGTACGGCTACCCGCAGGCCGGGCAGCCGGGTGCGGTGCCGACCCCGGGCTTCGGCGCGGAGCAGCAGCAGGCCGGCGGCTACGGCTACCCGGGGGCGGCCCAGCCCGCCCCGCAGCCGGCCCACGACGCCGCGCCGTTCCAGCCGTTCTGGTTCGCGGTGCCGGCCGTCCGCCAACTGGCGAACAAGGACAACCCGGCGGGCCCGCCGGTCGGCGAGCTCGTCCCGGGCACCTGGTACCTGGCGGTCGAGCAGCGCGGCGCGGCGCTGGTGGCGCAGCTGCCGGACGGTTCGCACGGCCTGCTGGCCGACACCTCCGGCATCCAGCGCGGCTGACGGGGCGATTCCACGCCGAAGGGGCGGTACCCGGCCGGGTACCGCCCCTTCGGCGTGTGCGGGGTTTCTCAGCAGCAGTCGTTGACGACCAGTCCGGCGGGCAGGCCGTCACCGCCGAAGACGGCCACTGTGGCGTGGTCGCCGCCGAGGGCGGCGACGGCGAGCAGCAGGGCGCCGGCCGTCCATGTGGTGCGCTCCTCGGGCCAGATCGCGTCGTCCTCGAAGACGTAGCCCGTCCAGTAGGAGCCGTCGGTGTGCCGCAGGTGCTGGATCCAGCGGAGGATCTCGACGGCGCGGTCGGACTGGCCCACCGCCCAGAGGGCGAGGGCGAGTTCGGCGCTCTCGCCGCCGGTGACCCAGGGCCGGTCGCTGACACAGCGCACGCCGAGGCCGGGGACGACGAAGCGGTCCCAGTCGCGGGCGATCCGCCGCTCGGCCTCGGTGCCGCGCAGGGCGGTGCCGAGCACCGGGTAGTACCAGTCCATCGAGTAGCGGTCCTTGTCGAGGAACCGCTCCGGGTGGTGGGCGATCGCGTGGCGCAGCCGTCCGGCGGCCAACTCCCAGTCGGGCTGGGGCTCTTCGAGGTGGTCGGCGATGGCGAGGCCGCACCGCAGGGCGTGCAGGATCGAGGAGGAGCCGGTGAGCAGCGCCTCGTCGGGGGCGGTGCCGTCCTCGTCCTGGCGCCAGGCGATCGGGCCGCCGGGCAGCCGCAGGCCGACGGTGAAGTCGAGCGCGCGGCGGACGGTGGGCCAGATCCACTCCAGGAAGGCGTCGTCGCCGGTGGCCAGGTGGTGGTGCCAGGCGCCGACGGCGACGTACGCGCAGAAGTTGGTCTCCTTGGCGGCGTTGGTGACCTCGCCGTCGGGGCCGCCGTGGCCGTAGGAGTAGCCGGCGTACCAGGAGCCGTCGGGGTTCTGGTGGTCGACCAGCCAGCGGTAGGCGGCCTCGGCGGCGGCGTGCTCGCCGGCGGTGTCGAGGGCCATCGCGGCCTCGGTGTGGTCCCACGGGTCGAGGTGCCCGCCGTGGAACCACGGGATCGCGCCGTCGGCCTGCTGGTCGGCGAGGATCGACCGGACGGTGGCGGCGGCCTGCTCGGCGTCGAGGACGCCGTCGAGCAGCAGCGCGTCGGGGACGGCCGCGGTCACTTGCCGTCCCGGTGCGGCTTGGAGGCGTACACCACGAAGCTCTTGCCGATCACCGGGTTGAGCGCCTTCTCGGCGGCCTTGGTGAGGGTGCTGATCACCGGGGTGCCGACGATGTCCCAGACCAGCAGCTGGTGGTAGGCGCGGACGGGCAGCGCCTTGTCGTTGTTCACGCCGACGGCGCACTTGATCCACCAGTACGGCGAGTGCAGGGCGTGCGCGTGGTGGGTGCCGTACGGCTCCAGACCGGACTCGCGGACCTTGTCGACGAGTTCGTCGCCGCGGTAGATGCGGATGTGGCCGCCCTCGACCTCGTGGTACTCGTCGGAGAGCGCCCAGCAGATCTTCTCCGGCAGGTAGCGGGGCACGGTAACGGCGAGCAGGCCGCCCGGCTTCAGCACCCGCACCATCTCGGCGAGCACGCCCTTGTCGTCCGGGATGTGCTCCATGACCTCGGAGATAATGATCCGGTCGAAGGTGTCGTCGTCGAAGGGCAGGTTGAGCGCGTCGCCCTCCATGGCGGTGGCGGAGGCGCCCGCCGGGGCCTCGCCGGCCTGCTCCATCGCCGCGAACCACTTGCGGACCTCGGCGATCTCGTCGCCGTTCTGGTCCAGGGCGACGACGTTCGCGCCGCGGCGGTAGGCCTCGAAGGCGTGCCGGCCCCCGCCGCAGCCCAGGTCGAGCACCCGGTCGCCGGGGGCGATCGGGAAGCGGGAGAAATCGACGGTCAGCACTGCGGGGCTCCCATTCGTTGCTGCTGTACTGAAGGAGGTGGGGCGAAGCGTCAGTGGACGTAGCGCCAGCCGCGGCCGGCGCGGGCGCGCTGCCCGGCCCCGGTGGCGACGGCGGCGCGGTAGCGCTCGGCGGTGAGCTCGGCGGCGCGCTGCCAGGTGAAGTTGGCCAGCACCCGCTCGCGGCCGGCGGCGCCGAGGCGTTCTCGCAGCGCGGGGTCGTCGAGCAGCCGCCCGAGGGCGGCGGCGAGGGCGCCGGCGTCGGCGGGCGGCACGGCCAGGCAGGTCTCGCCGTCCTTGCCGGCCACCTCGGGGATGGCTCCGCCGGTGGTGGCGACCAGCGGGGTGGCGGTGGCCATGGCCTCGGCGGCGGGCAGCGAGAAGCCCTCGTACAGCGAGGGGACGCAGGCGACCTCGGCGGAGCGGTACAGGTCGACCAGCTCCTGGTCGGTCAGCCCCGTGCGGAAGTCGATGTGCGCCTCCAGGCCGAACCGGCGGACGGCGTCGGCGACCGGGCCGTCCTCCTTCTGCGGCTTGCCGACGACGACGAGGTGGGCCTCGCGCTCGGTGCGGACCTTGGCGAGCGCCTCCACGAGGTGGACGAGGCCCTTCAGCGGGACGTCGGCGGAGGAGGTGGTGACGATCCGTCCGGGCACGGTGGCCACCGACGGGTCGGGCGACCAGAGCCGGGTGTCGGCGCCGATCGGCACCACCGAGACGGCGCCGGCGGCGACGCCGAGGTGCTCGACGATCTCCGCGGCGGAGCTCGCGGAGACGGTGATGACGTGCTCCAGGCGCGCGGCGACCCGCTTCTGCATCCGGGTGAAGGCGTACCAGCGGCGCAGCGAGAGCCGCTTGACGGCGGTGGTCGCGGCCTCCAGCTCCAGGCGGCGGTCCACGGTGATCGGGTGGTGGACGGTGGTGACCAGCGGGAAGCCGTGCCGCTCCAGGCCGAGCAGTCCGTAGCCGAGGGTCTGGTTGTCGTGGACGACGTCGTAGCGTCCTCTGTGCCGGGCGAGGAACTGCCGGGCGCGCAGCGAGAAGGTCAGCGGCTCGGGGAAGCCGCCGGTGCGCATGGTGAGGAACTCCAGCACGTCGACCGGGCCGCGGTACTCGGCGAGGGCCGGGGTGCGGAAGGGGTCGTCGGCGCGGTACAGGTCGAGGCTGGGCAGCTCGACCAGCCGGACGGAGCCGGGGCCCTCGACCTCGTCGAGGACGGGGAACGGCTGGGCGCCGATCACGTCGACGTGGTGGCCGAGGCGGGCGAGCTCGCGGGACAGGTGCCGGACGTAGACGCCCTGGCCGCCGCAGAACGGGTCGCCGCGGTAGGAGAGGAGGGCGATCCGCAGCGGTCGCGGCGACGCGGTCATGCTGGTCCCCTTGTCCCTACTCGGCCCGGCTCGGCGGCCGCAGCGGCTAAAGTAGATCACGTTTCACGGTGGAGTGTGTCATCGTCGTCGGGCATGTGAACAACGAGAGACCTCGAAGATACCGGCCCGTAGCTTCGCGGTTCGGGCCGGGGATGGTGATTCACGCCACGTGCCCGGTCCCGTCCCGTCGACGCCCTGGGGGCTGTGTTGACCGTGTCCACCACTGCCGGCCGCCGGCTCTCCCCGCGCCAGGCCGAGCGGCGCCGCGGGATCCTGCGCGCCGCCGCCGCGCTGGCCTCCCGGGGCGGCTGGGAGGCCGTCCAGATGCGCGAGGTCGCCGAGGGCGCGGAGGTCGCGCTGGGCACGCTCTACCGCTACTTCCCGTCCAAGGTGCACCTGCTGGTGGCGGTCATGGAGGAGCAGCTGCGGCAGCTGAAGGAGCAGGTGAAGCGGCATCCGCCGACCGCCGCGGACCCGGCCGGGCGGGTCGCCGAGACGCTGACGCTGGCCTTCCACGCGCTGCAGCGCGACCCGCGGCTGGCGGAGGCGATGGTGCGGGCGCTGTCCTTCGCGGACCGCTCCGTCGGGCGGGAGGTGGACGCGGTGGCCGAGCTGACGTCCGAGATCGTGCTCGCCGCGGCCCGGCTGCCGGGCCCGCCGACCGCGGAGCAGCAGGCGGCGCTGCGGGTGGTCGGGCACACCTGGCACGCGACGCTGCTGAGCTGGCTCTCCGGCCGCAGCTCCCTCGCCGAGGTCCGGGCCGATCTGCACACGGCGGCCCGCCTGCTCTCCCCGACGGCCTAGGGGCCGCCCAGGCACCCGGGGGCGCGTGGGGGCACCTGAGGAGCCGCCTCGGGCGGAGGGCCTGGAACTGGAACGCGTTCTACTGCCCGCGCTGCAAGCGGTTCGCGGGTGCCCGTTAGAGTCGGGGCGCACGACAACTCCATCCGCCCCTCCCGGGGGAAGCCGGTGCGAATCCGGCGCTGACCCGCAACCGTGAGCCCGCCCGGCGGGCGAGCCGGACTGCCCGGGGCCGGGGCGAGCGGCCGGCCGGGCGTGGCACGCCCGGTTCCGTCGAGGTCTACGGGCAGCCCTGCCGGGCTGCTGCACCGCTCACCGAAAGGCTCACCCTCACATGCTCACCGCCGCCCGCCTGGGCGCCTCCGCGCTGGCCGGCCTGCTGCTGGCCGCCGGCGCCGCCGCCCCGGCCCTGGCCGACACCCCGGCGCCGTCCCCGGTCACCCCGCCCGCCGCGCTGTACGGCAAGGGCGACCCCAGCTACGACGGCGTGTGGCGCCAGTCCCTCGCGCTGACGGCGCTGGCCTCGGCGAAGGTCGTCCCGGCCGCGTCCACCGTCTCCTGGCTGACCGGCCAGCAGTGCGCGGACGGCGGCTGGCCCTCGTTCCGGGCGGACGCGGCCGCGGCCTGCGACCCGAAGACCGAGGACAGCAACGCGACCGCCGTCGCCGTGCAGGCGCTCACCGCGCTCGGCGGCCACCAGGACGCCGT
>NZ_JBEYFP010000282.1:0-7378 GCF_040634455.1 Kitasatospora sp. NPDC007106 | reverse complement strand
GGGTGGGCCCATGCAGACCGTCGAGCTGACCTGCGCGCCCGCCCTCGACACGGCGGTGCGCGAGGTCTGGCAGCAGCTCTCGGGGGCCGGCCTCCCGAGCCTCGCCCACAACACCCACCCCGGGCACCGGCCGCACCTCACCCTCGCCTCCTGCGGGGCGGCGCCCGAGGGGGCGCTCGACGCGGTCGGCGAACTGCTGGCCGAGGCGCTGCCGCTGCCGGTCCGGCTGACCGGGCTGCTGTCGTTCTCGGCGCGCAGCCGTCGGCGGGTGCTGAGCTGGGCGGTGGTCCCGACCTTCGAACTGGTCGACCTGCACCGCCGCGTCTGGCTCCTGCTGGACGGCGCCGCGGACCCCGACCCGCACTACCTGCCCGGCCGGTGGGCCCCGCACATCGGCCTGACCCGACGGCTGGAGCCCGAGGAGCTGGCACTCGCCCACACCGTGGTCGGCCGCCACCCCGACCTGACCGGCAGCTTCGACGCGGGCCGCAGCTACGACACCCTCACCGGCACCACCGTCCCCCTCGGCCCGCTCTGACCGGTCGCGGGCCGGGACCGGCGGCGGCCGCGCCGGCGGGGCAGGATGGCAGGCAGTGACCCGCCGCGGGAGGGAGTCGGCCGTGCTGGAACGCGTCGCCCGGGCGTCGGAGGCCGTGGCCGCCGAGCCGGGCCGGACGGCGAAGATCGCCCTGCTCGCGGACTGCCTGCGCGACCTCGGCCCGCAGGAGGCCCCGGCGGCGGTCGCCCTGCTCTCCGGCGAGTCCCGCCGGATGCGCGTCGGCGTCGGCTACGCGGCGCTGCGCGAGCTGCCCCCGCCCGCCGCAAAGGCCACGCTCGGGACGGCCGAGACCGAGACCCTGCTCGGCGACCTGGCGGCGGTGCACGGCCGCGGCGCGCAGGCCGCCCGGCGCACCCTGCTCGACTCCCTCTTCGGACGGGCCACCGCCCCCGAACAGCGGCTGCTGCGCGGCGTGCTGATCGGCGAACTACGGCAGGGCGCGCTGGACGGCGTGATGGCGGAGGCCGTCGCCAGGGCCGCCGGGGTGCCCGCCCCGGCGGTGCGACGGGCGCTGATGTTCCGCGGCTCGGCCCGGGCGGTCGCCGAGGCGGCGCTCACCGGCGGGGCGGCGGCGCTGGCCGCCTTCGGACTGGAGGTCGGCCGGCCGGTGCGGCCGATGCTGGCCTCCTCCGCACCGGGCGTCGCCGAAGCACTGGCGAAGGTCTCCCCCGCGGCCCTGGAGTGGAAGCTGGACGGGATCCGGGTGCAGGTGCACCGGTCGGGCGGCGAGGTGGGGGTGTTCACCCGCAGCCTGGACGACATCACCGCCCGCGTCCCCGAACTCGTCGAGGCCGCCCTGGCCCTGCCCGTCCGCGCCGCCGTCCTGGACGGCGAGGCGATCGCCCTGGGCCCGGACGGCAGACCCCGGCCGTTCCAGGTGACGGCCGCGCGCACCGCCTCCCGGCAGGACCCGGAACGGCTGCGGGCCGAGGTGCCGCTGCACCCCTACTTCTTCGACCTGCTGCACCTCGACGGCACCGACCTGGTGGACGAACCGGGCGAACGCCGCTGGGCCGCCCTCGCCGGCCTGGTCGACGAACCGCGGCGGGTGCCCCGGCTGGTCACCGCCGACCCGGAGCAGGCCGCCGGCTTCCTCGCCGACGCGCTCGGCCGCGGCCACGAGGGCGTGGTCGTCAAGGACCTCGCGGCACGGTACGAGGCGGGCCGCCGCGGCGTCGGGTGGATCAAGGTGAAACCGCACCACACCCTGGACCTGGTGGTGCTGGCCGCCGAGTGGGGCACCGGGCGGCGCCGCGGGTGGCTGAGCAACCTGCACCTGGGGGCGCGGTCCGGCGGCGAGGCGGGCCTGCCGGAGTGGGTGATGCTCGGCAAGACCTTCAAGGGGCTGACGGACGAACTGCTGGCCTGGCAGACCCGGGAGCTGCTCGCGCGGGAGACCGGCCGCGGCGACCACGACGTGCAGGTCCGTCCGGAGCTGGTGGTCGAGGTCGCCTTCGACGGCCTCCAGCGCAGCCCCCGCTACCCGGCCGGACTGGCCCTGCGGTTCGCCCGGGTCGTCCGCTACCGCCCCGACAAGACCGCCGCCGAGGCCGACACCGTCGCCACCGTCCGGGGGCTCGCCTCAGCACACTAGGGACCCGTGGGGGTTGCCCCAGGTTTCGGGGGAGGTCCAGGCGGCCAGGGTGCGGCGGCTTTCGAAGTGGAGCGGCTCCTTGCTCACCGGGTCGGTGAACTCCAGGACGGAGCCCAGCAGTTGGAGCGGGCGGCGGAAGTCGTCCGGGGCCGGCTCGGTGAGCACCTGCGGGTAGAGCGGATCGCCGAGGATCGGCAGCCCGAGCGAGGCCATGTGCAGGCGCAGCTGGTGGGTGCGGCCGGTGTGCGGGTGCAGCCGGTACCGGCCGAGGCCGTCGCGGTGCTCGGCGAGCTCGATCCGGCTCTCGCTGTTGGGCTCCCCGGGGACCTCGAAGGCGGCGAGCTCGCCGCGTTCCTTGACGATCCGGCTGCGGACGGTGACCGGCATCGGCCGCTGCGGGTCGAGCCCGGCGATCGCCTCGTACTCCTTGCGGACCGCGCGGCGTTCGAACAGGCCCTGGTAGGCGCCGCGCAGTTCGGGGCGGACGACGAACAGCACCAGTCCGGCGGTGAGCCGGTCGAGCCGGTGGGCGGGGCTGAGGCCGGGCAGGCCGAGGTCGCGGCGCAGCCGGGCGAGGGCCGTCTCGGTGACGTGCCGGCCGCGCGGGGTGGTGGACAGGAAGTGCGGCTTGTCGACCACGAGGATCCGCTCGTCCCGGTGCAGGACGTCGACGGCGAAGGGCACCGGGGTCTCCGGCTCCAGGTCCCGGTGGAACCAGACGTAGCCGCCGGGCCGGTAGGGGGTGTCGGCGGTGAGCGGGCCGTCGGTGGTGACGAAGACGCCCGCCCGCAGCATGTCGGCGACCCGCTCGGGGCCGACCGCCCGGCCGTAGCGCTCCAGCAGGTACGCGCCCGCGGTGGGCCACGGCCCGTCCGGCGGCAGCCGGAGCCGGACCGCGTCGATGCCGTCCCGCTGCGGCAGCGGGCTCGCCGGGATGCCTGGCCTGCGTCTCACCGTGCGAACCCTATCGGCCGCACCGGGACGCCCGTACGGCCGTGCGCTCCTCTGGGCGGGCTCCGGCTGCCATGGGAGGATGGCAGGGCGGAAGGCCGATCTCTGGACGGTGCCTGGCATGGACAATCCCGAGCAGGGCACGAGCTCCCCGAACCGCCGGGATCCGGCTGCGGAGGGGCCCGACGGGCACGCCCACGACGGGCTGCTCATGGTGCCGATCGCGACGGCGTTGATCGCCGAGGACGGGCGCATCCTGCACTGGAGCCGCGACGCGGAGACCCTGCTCGGCTACAGCACCGAGGAGGCGATCGGCGAGTTCGCCGCGAACCTGCTGATCACCGACGACCAGCGGGACGACGTGCTGACCCTGTTCGACCACATCGTCAGCGGTCGGGCCTGGTCCGGGGTGTTCCCGGTGAAGCACCGCGAGGGCCACCACGTGAACCTGGAGTTCCGCACCCACCCCATCGCCGGGCCCGACGGGCGGCCGCTCGTCCTCGCGGTGGCCTCGGACGTCACGGCGCTGCGCCGCCTGCAGGCGGACCTCGCCGTGCTGGACGGCTTCTTCACCCAGTCACCGGTCGGCATGGCCGTGTACGACTCGGAGCTGCGCTTCGTCCGGCTGAACAGCGCGCTGGCGAAGATCAACGGTCTGCCGGTCGCCGAGCACCTCGGCCGGCGGGTCACCGAGGTGCTGCCCGGCATCAACGGCCGCGAGGTCGAGGCAGTGATGCGCAAGGTCCTGGACGGCGGGCCGCCGGTGGTCGACTCCCGTTCGCACGGCCGCACCCCGAGCGACCCGACGCACGACCACGCCTGGTCGGCGTCGTACTTCCGGCTGGACGAGCCCGGCGGGCAGGTGCTGGGGGTCAGCTCGACCATCGTCGACGTCACCGAGCGGTACCGGGCCGAGCACGCCGCGGCGATGGCCCGCGAGCGGCTGACGGTGCTCGCCGAGGCCACCGTCTCCATCGGCACCACGCTGGACCTGCGGCAGACCGCGCGGGAGCTCGCCGAGGTGATCGTGCCGCGGCTGGCCGACGCGGTCGGCGTGTTCGCCCTGGAGCACCTCGTCTCCGGCGCCGAGGCGACCGCCGGCGAGGACGGGCTGCGGGTGCGCCGGCTCGCCGTCGCCACCGCCGATCCGGAGCACCCGATCGGCGAGCTGCCGACCGAGGCGGTGTACCGGATCCCGCCGGGATCGGTGTACGAGCAGGCGCTGAGCTCCGGCCGGACGATCGTCGCCCCCAACTGGGACCTGCCGCTGCTCGCCGACGAGGCGCTCACCGAGCGCGTCCGCGACTACCTGGACGACCGGCCGCGGCCGGTGCGGGTCGCACCGCTGGTCGCCCGCGGCACCGTGCTCGGCATGGTGGTGTACTCGCGCAGCCCGGAGCGGGAGGGCTTCGGCCCGGAGGACAGCACCCTCGGCGACGAACTGGCCTCCCGGGCCGCCGTCGCCATCGACAACGCCCGGCTCTACCTGCACCAGCAGCAGACCGCGCAGGCCCGCGAGCAGGCCCTCACCGAGGCCCGCGCCGCACAGGAGCGGCTCGCCCTGGTGAACGCCGCCTCGGCCCGGATCGGCACCACCCTCGACCTCGCGCAGACCGCCCGGGAGCTCGCCGAGACGGCCAGCCCGCGACTCGCCGACACCGTCGTCGTCGAGGTGCTGGACGCCCTGGTGCGCGGCGCCGAGACCGGGGCGCCCGGCCGCGCCGACCGGTCCGCGGTGCTGCGCCGGATGGCCTTCCACACCGTGCCGGGCAGCGGCATGAGCCCGGTCTCCCCGGTCGGCAGCGTGCACCGCTTCCACCCGTCGACGCCGTACGCCTGGGTGCTCGCCCACCGCAGGCCGGTGCTGCTGCCGGAGCTGGACGAGCCGACCCTCAACTGGTTCAACGACGACCCGGAACGGGCCGCGGCCGTCCGCGAGCAGCGGGTCCGCTCGGTCATGGTGGTGCCGCTGATCGCCCGCGGCTCCGCCGTCGGCGTGGCCACCTTCTACCGCAGCGTCACCGAGCGCCCGTACGACCAGGAGGACCTGCGCCTCGCCGGGGAGCTCGCCTCCCGGGCCGCCGTCGCCATCGACAACGCGCTGCTCTACACCCGGGAGCGGGACGCCGCCGAGCAGCGCCAGCGCGCCCTGGAGGCGGCCGGCGCCGCGCAGGCCCGGCTCGCCCTGCTGAACGAGGCGTCCACCCGGATCGGCACCACGCTCGACCTGCAGCGCACCGCGCAGGAGCTGATCGACGTGGTGATCCCGCGGTTCGCCGACTTCGTCACCGTCGACCTGCTGGAGTCGGTGCTGGAGGGCGACGAGCCCGAGCCGGTGCCCCGGGACGGCTCGGTGATGCTGCGGGCCGTCGCGGTCGGCGAGGTCGGCGCGAGCGGCACCATGATCGGCGCGGCCGACCCGGTCGGCGGCGGCTCGCGCTCCGCGCAGCTGTACGCGCAGAGCCTGCGCACCGGCCGGTCGATCCTGGTGCCGCACGTCGACGAGGCGGCGCTGCGCCGGATCGTCGCCCACCCGAACCGGATCGCCCCCAGCCTGGAGGCCGGCGTCCACTCGTACCTGATGGTGCCGCTGCTGGCCCGCGGCACGGTGCTCGGCGGCGTCGAGTTCGTCCGCACCCACAACCCGGAGTCCTTCACGCACGCCGACGTGGCGCTCGCCGAGGAGCTCGCCGCCCGGGCCGCCGTCTGCATCGACAACGCCCGGATCTACCGCCGCGAGCGGGACACCGCGCTCACCCTGCAGCGCAGCCTGCTGCCGCAGGACGTGCACCGCACCCCCGGCCTGGAGATCGCCCACCGCTACCTGCCCAGCAGCGTGATCAGCGAGGTCGGCGGCGACTGGTTCGACGTGGTGCCGCTCAGCGGCGGCCGGGTCGCGCTGATCGTCGGCGACGTGATGGGCCACGGCATCCGGGCCGCCGCCACCATGGGCCAGCTGCGCACCGTCGCCCGGACGCTGATCACCCTGGAGATGGACCCGGCCCGGGTGCTGCGCCGGCTCGACGACGCGGCCGCCGCGATCGGCGAGGGCCAGTTCGCCACCTGCGTCTGCGTGCTCTTCGACCCGGTCGACCGGATCTGCACCGCCGCCACCGCCGGCCACCTGCCACCGGTGATCGCCCGCGCCGACGGCTCCACCGAACTGCTCGAACTGCCGCCCGGCGCGCCGCTCGGCGTCGGCGGCGTGCCCTTCGAGTCGGTGCACACCACGCTCGACGAGGACGCCATCCTCGTCCTCTACACCGACGGCCTGGTCGAACGCCGCGGCCGCGACCTCGACGAGGGCATCGACCTGCTGCGCCGCACCGTCGCCGAGCGCCGCAGCTCGCTGGAACAGACCTGCGACGCGGTGCTGGCCGCGCTCGGCGCCGCCGCCGGGCAGGACGACATCGCGGTGATCATGGCGCACTCGCGGCCGATCGGCAGCGACCGGCTCGCCACCCTCACCCTGGCCGGGGACCGCGCCATGGTCCGGCACGCCCGGCGGTTCGCCCGCGAGACGCTCACCGAATGGGGCCTGAACGGGCTCACCGACATGGTCGAGCTGCTGACCAGCGAACTGATCACCAACGCCCTGGTGCACGCCGGCGCCCCCGTGCAGCTGCGGATGTTCCGCAACCAGGTGCTCACCGTGGAGGTCGCCGACCGGGACCGGCACGAGCCCCGGCTGCGCCGCGCCCGGGCCGAGGACGAGGGCGGCCGCGGCATGCACCTGGTCAACGAGCTGGCGCACCGCTGGGGCGTGCGCGCCACCAAGGACGGCAAGGTCGTCTGGTACGAGCTGGAGCTGCCGCCCGGCGCCGCCCGGGGCGCCGCCTGATCTCACCCGGACGGCGCACGGGCTGCTCCGTCGAGGTGAGGCGGGCGGGTGATCGGGCCGTGTCGGTTCGTACGCGGGCGGTGCGGGCCGCAGGATCGGTGCCGTCCGGCTTCCCGACCAGGAGGACTCATGCGCTCCAGCCTTGCCAGGATCACCACCGCCGCGCTCATCTCCGGCCTCGCCGTCTTCGGCACCGCGGGCGCGGCCGCCGCCCACGGCTCGCTCGCCGTCGGCGGCGACGCCAGCTCCGCCGAGGGCGGGGCCCTCGCGGTCGGCGGCGACGCCGACGCGCTGATCGAGCACGCGCTCGCGGTGGGCGGCGACGCCTCCTCCGCGGAGGGTGCGGCCCTCGCCGTGGGCGGCGACGCCTACGGCTACGGCATCGGCGTCGCGGTCGGCGGGGACTCGTCCTCCTGACCCCGTACGGCCCGAC
>NZ_JBEYFP010000281.1:0-7406 GCF_040634455.1 Kitasatospora sp. NPDC007106 | reverse complement strand
ACACAAAAAAAGTATTGGGGTGTGTGGTGTACAGAGGTTTCCCCTCCCTACCTTCGGCTCCGCGGGCGCGGGCCGGGCACCCCGCGCGGGGTGCCCGGCCGTCGTGCGTGCCGTGCGTGCCGGACCGGTCAGCGGGCCAGGCCGGACATCCAGGACTCGACCTCGTCCGCGGTGCGGGGCAGCCCGGCCGAGAGGTTCTCGTTGCCGTCGGCGGTGACCAGGATGTCGTCCTCGATCCGGACGCCGATGCCGCGGTACTCCTCCGGCACGGTCAGGTCGTCCAGCTGGAAGTACAGGCCGGGCTCGACGGTGAGCACCATGCCCGGCACCAGCTCCGCGTCCACGTACTCCTCGCGGCGGGCGTGCGCGCAGTCGTGCACGTCGAGGCCGAGCATGTGGCCGGTGCCGTGCAGCGTCCAGCGGCGCTGCAGGCCCAGCTCCAGCACCTTCTCCACGTCGTACACCGACGGGTCGAGCAGGCCCCAGGCCAGCAGGCGCTCGGCCAGCACCCGCTGCGCCGCGTCGTGGAAGTCGCGGAACCGGCCGCCCGGCCTCACCGCGGCGATGCCGGCCTCCTGCGCGTCGTACACCGCGTCGTAGATCTTGCGCTGCAGCGCGTCGAACCGGCCGTTGATCGGCAGGGTCCGGGTGACGTCCGCGGTGTACAGGGTGTTCGTCTCCACGCCGGCGTCGAGCAGCAGCAGCTCGCCGGGGCGGACCTCGCCGTCGTTGCGCACCCAGTGCAGGGTGGTGGCGTGCGGGCCGGCGGCGCAGATGGAGCCGTAGCCGACGTCGTTGCCCTCGACCCGGGCGCGGCGCCAGAAGGTGCCCTCGATCCAGCGCTCGGAGGTGGCGACGGCCTGGCCGAGCTCGCGGACGACGTCGGTGAAGCCCTTCACGGTGGCGGCGCAGGCGGCCCGCAGCTCGCCGACCTCCCACTCGTCCTTGACCAGGCGCAGCCCGGACAGGAAGACCTTCAGCTCGTCGTCGCGCTCCTCGTCGAGCACGCCGGCGAGCGCCTCCTCCAGGGCCGCGTCGTAGCCGCGGACGATCCGGGTGGGTACGCCCTCGACGGCGGCGAGCTCCTCGGCGGCCTTGCGGACGTCGCGGGCGGGCAGGCCGAGCAGGGCCTGCGCCTCCTCCAGGCTGTGCCGCCGGCCGACCCACAGCTCGCCCTGGCCGTCCAGCCAGAACTCGCCGTTCTCGCGGTTCGAGCGCGGCAGCAGGTACAGCACGAAGTCGTGGCCGTCCCCGGTGGGCTCGCCGACCAGGACGGCGTCCTCGGTCTGGTCGCCGGTCAGGTGCACGTACTCGCTGGCGGCGCGGAACGGGTAGTCGGTGTCGTTGGCGCGCACCCGCAGCCGGCCGGCCGGGACGACCAGCCGCTCGCCCGGGAACGCGGCGGACAGCTTCGCCCGGCGCCCGGCGGCGTACGGGGCCTGGGCGACCTGCTGCAGCCCGCGCAGCTCGGTGTCGGCCCAGCCCGACTTCATGGACGCGGCCAGCTCGTCGGTGACCTCCCCGTACAGGCCGTTCTTGCGGCCCTTGATCGGCTGGTCCTCCTCCTCGGCGGCCAGGCCCTCGGGGTTGTCGGACACTGCCGGGGTGCGGTCCTCGGTCACGTACGTCGCCTCCTTGCGCGCGTCTCCCCGCCCGGGGCACGTCGGATCGCGACGTGGTCGGGCGGCCGTGCCCACCATGGTACGAGGACGGACCGAACGGCCGTCCGGGCCGGTCAGCAGAAGCGCAGCGCCATCAGGACGAGGTCGTCGGAGCCGGCGGCCTCGCCGCCGGTGACCTCCAGCAGGTGCGCGCAGAGCCGGTCGGGGTCGAGCAGCACGTCCCGCGGGGCGTCGGCGGCGGCCCGGCGCAGCGCGGCCTGCCCGGCGTGCAGGCTCGGGCCGCAGCGGCGGGCGAGCCCCTCGGTGTACAGCAACAGGAGGTCGCCGCGGTCGGCGGCGAGCTCCACTCCGGGCGCCTCCCAGCAGCTGAGCACGCCGAGCGGCGCGGAGAGCGAGGTCTCGACGAAGCGCGCCTCGTCGCGGGTGACCAGGATCGGCGGGCAGTGCCCGGCACCGGCCAGCGTGACCCGCCGCTCGGCGGGCTGCACCCAGGCGTAGACGGCGGTGGCGGTGCGGGCCGGTTCGGTGGTCTTGAGCAGTAGTTCGAGGTCGCCGAGGACGGAGACCGGGTCCTCGCCCTCCAGCACGGCGTAGGCACGCAGCGCGGCCCGGATGCGCCCCATCGCGGCGGCCGCCCCGGGGGCGGAGGCCGGCCCCGCGCCGGGGCCGTCGCCGAAGACGCTGCCGACGGTCAGGGCGAGGGTGCCGTCGGGGAGCTCCACCGCGTCGTACCAGTCGCTGCCGGTGGCCTGCTCCAGGCCGGCTGTGACGCAGCGGGCGGCGAGCCGGACGCCGTCCAGCACGGGCAGCCGGTCCGGCAGCAGACCGCGGCGCAGGGCGTCGGTGGCCCGCCGGGTCCGGTCGGCGGCGAGCTGGCCGGCCAGCACCGGCCCGGCGAACTCGCAGTAGCGGCGCAGGAGGTGGCGGCGGCGCTCGCCCGGCTCGGCGGGCTCGTCGTAGAACCAGGCGGCGGCGCCGAGCGGGCCGTCCTCCGGGGTTCCGAGCGGCAGCGCGAAGCAGGCGCCGAGGCCGAGCTGGGCGGCGACCTCGCGGAAGCGCGGGCCGGCCGCCGGGTCGGCGGCGAGGTCGGCGATCAGCAGCTGCCCGCCGTCGCCGGCCCGGCTGAGCAGCCCGGCGAACGGCCCGTGCTCGACCGGTACGGTCTCCAGCGCGCCGATGCCGGAGCGGTCGAGGCCGAGGCCGACGGGGCGGCCGCTGCCGCGCGCGGTGGTGGTGATCAGTCCGCGCCGGGCGCCGAGCAGGGCCGCGCCGGACTCCAGGACGGCCGCCAGCGCGGCGTCCAGGCCCCGGGCGCGGGTGAGCAGTTCGGTGTGCTCGTGGAGGCTGGTGAAATCGGACAGCCATCCGGCCAAACGGTCCTGCAGCCCGCCGTCGGCCCCGTCGGCGAACTCGTCGCCGAGGAGCGCCGGCAGCGGGAGGACCGGCGTCAGGACGGCCGCCGCGGGCGCCGTCCCGCAGGGTGCCGGGGCCGCTCCGCACGCTGCCGTGCCGGGCAGCGCCGCACCGCTCACGGCCAGTCCGCTCGGCTGGGCGTCGGTCATGTCGCAACTCCCCACATACTGGTACGTGTCACGCAGGACTCCCGAGACCGGACAGAACGAGTGCTATCTCACTGTTCGGCAGCAATCCACCACTTGTACACAGGCCGATCGGGGCATGTCCATAAGCGTGACGAGGTCTCTCCCGGCGGCCCGTGCGCGCGGTCGCGGGCGGTGCCGGGGCGCGCCGGTGCGGGCCCGCGGCGGCGCCGTGCGGCCGCTCGGGCTGACGCTCGGTCAATCTGCGGTCCGGATCGTATGCTTCCGCCTCGCGGCGGCTCCCCGGCCGGCGGCCGACTCACTCGTACGGTGGAACCGGCGGGCCGCAGCGCGCGTCCATCCGGCCGTATGAGGGATTCTCGTTCCAGGGGCCGTGCGGCCGGGAACCTCCGGGTGCCCTCCCCCTCCCTCGTCTCACACCGCCCGCGCCCGCGCCGGCGGTCGTCCTGGTCCCCACGGTCGCGGAGAGGAACGAGCACCCATGCGTCGGATGCAGTTGCGGTGGCCGGGGAGCCGCCGGCGGGAGCAGGGCGCGCTGCTGTTGGCGGCGCTGGAGGCGGCGGACCGCGGCTGGCCGGTGGTGCCGGGCGCGCGTGCCGTCCGCGGGGTGTTCGGCCCGTGCAGCTGCGGCGAGCAGCGCTGCCCGCTGCCCGGCGCCCATCCGCACGACCCGCCGCTGGCGGCCGCCACCACGGACGGCCGGATGGTGCAGTGGTGGTGGGAGCGCCGGGCACCCGGCGCGCCGGTGCTGGTCGCCACCGGCCGGTCGGTGTGCGGGGTGAGCCTGCCCGCCGCGGCGGGCGAGCGGGTGCTGCGCTACTTCGCCGACCTGGGCGTGCCGGTCGGCCCGGTGCTGGCCGCGCCCGGGCGGCACGTGCTGCTGGTCGCGCCGTTCACGCTGGAGGAGCTGGGCGGGCTGCTGGCGGAGCGGCCCTGGGTGCCCGGTTCGCTGCGCTACCACGGCCCCGGCGGGTACGTCCTGCTGCCGCCCTCGCAGACCGGTGCGGGCGGGGTGCACTGGGTGTCACCGCCGGTCGGGAACGGGCTGTGGCTGCCTCAGGTCGGCACCCTGCTGGAGGGGTTGATCGCTGCGAGCGTGGCCGAGCCGGACGACAGCCGGCTGGCGTACTGAGCCGGGCGCGGGGCGGCCGGAACGCGGCGCCTCCGCGGCACCGCCGGGCGTCCCCGGGTGTCCCGGGAATGGAAAATCCGGTCGCTGGCGACGGGGGATGCACCAGCGACCGGACTGTTTAAACAGTAACAAAGATCCGGCGGGGCGCCAATTTGTCCGCCCATGGCCGACCTGGCATTTTCGTCCCACCGGTGGAAATGTGACCGGAGTCACATTCCCCGTCAGTTCAGGGTGATCTGACGGCTCACCAGGTTGGCGCGGGCGCGGCGCTCCTCCGCGGACAGGGGTGCGGTCTCGGCCAGCGCGCCGGCCAGCCGCTCGGCGAACTCGGCGGCGGGCTGCTCGCAGTCCTTCGCGGAGAACTCCACCGGCAGGTCCCACACCGGCACGGTCAGGCCGTGCGCGCGGAACGAGCCGACCAGCTTGGTGTCCTCGCCGAGCGAGCTGCGGCCGGCCGCGGACAGCCGGGCCAGCGCGTCGAGCAGCTTCTCCTCGGGCACGGTCATGACCCAGCGCAGGTGGTTCTTGTCCGGGGTGCCGCACCAGTAGGCGGCGTCCACGGAGGCGACCTTCTCGGTCGGGATGGCCGAGGCGTTGGCCCGCTCCAGCGAGGCGGCGACCTCGCCGGTGGCGGACTCGGCGTCCTCCAGCCAGAACTCGAAGCCGGTGTGCACGGTCGGGACGAAGCCGGCCGAGGTGTCCAGCAGGTCCTGCAGGCGGCGGCCGCCCGGCACCGTCCGGCGGGACGGCACCGGGGTGCCCGGCTCGGTGGCGAGGGCCAGCTCCAGCGCGTCGGCCAGGTCGCGGCTCAGGTCGCCCGAGCCCGACTGGGTCTGCAGGCCGAGCAGGATCGATCCGTCCGCGCGGCGAAGCGCGGGCCAGGCCAGCGGCAGCACGGTGGCCAGGGTCACCGACGGCACCTCGCCGACGGCGCCGTCCGCCACCCCGGCGGCCAGCGTCAGCGGCACGGTGGCGGCCGGCACCAGCTCGCGCAGCGCGACCCAGTCGGCCTCGCCCGGCAGGCCCTCGAACGGGCGGTGCACCAGCTCCTGCACGGCGTGCGCGGCCTCCCGGCCGTGGCAGGCCTTGTACCGGCGGCCGGAGCCGCACGGGCACTTCTCGCGCGCACCGACGACCGGGATCTCGCCGGTGGCGGTGGCGGTGCTGGGCTGCGACGAGGACTTTGCGGCCTTCTTGGCCATGGCGGGGCTCCCGGGAACGGCGACAGTGCACCCGCAGCCTACTGAGGTTCGTGCCGCCCACCGGTGCGGACGCACCCCCGCGGGGTCGCCACGGACCCGCCCGCGCGCCCCGCAGCCGGCCTGCGCGGCCGGCCTAGGCGGCCGGATCGTCGCGCCGCTCCGGCCGCAGCGGCAGGGCGGCCCAGACCGTCACCTCGCCCGGCGCGTCGCGGACGCCCCAGGCGTCGGCCAGCTTGCCGACGATGCTCAGCCCGCGTCCGCCGCGCGCCGTCAGCGACGGGCTGGCCGGCCGCGGCCTGGTCGGCGCACCGCCGTCGGTGACCTCCACGACGATGCCGTCCGCGTGCGTCCACCAGCGGACCAGGATCCCGCCCGGATCGTTTTCCTCCGCCGTCTCCGCGCCGCCGTGCCGGGAGGCCGTCACCGCCCGCACGAGGACCGCGTCCACCATGTCGGCGGTCGTCCGCCCGACCAGTTCCGAGAACTTTCCGAGCGGCCGCGCGTAACGACAGGAATTGCTGAGCAGTTCGGAGAGGATCAGCACCGCGTCGTCGACGACCTGCTCCGGTACCGCCCGTTCACCGAGCTCCCGGCGCATCCTCCGGCGAGCCGCTCCGACGCCGGCCGGACCGTGCGGCACCGCCATGGTCGACGAAGTCGGCCCTGTCTTTTCGGGCACAGCACGCGCCACCATCAACGCCACCCCCGGGACCTCCTTCAGCGTCTGCCGAGGGATGGATGCCCCCTGGGAATGCGTCGGAAACGACCGTTCGGCGATCGCGCAGAGACATTCCCGGGGCCCGCGACCCACCGTATTCAACCACCGATAAACCGCTTACGGTCTGTTGTGAAAGTCCGAGGAATTGAGCGTTCTCTGAGCTTCTGTCAGAAGTCCGCGCCCCGCCGTGCGCCGTTCGCACACCGCTCCGCCCGGGTGGTGCGCTCAGCGGCCGAGCTGCGCCAGCACCTCGCGCGGCCGGTTGGTGATCAGCGCCTCCACGCCCAGCTCCAGGCAGAGCTCGACGTCCTCGGGCTCGTCGACCGTCCAGACGTGCACCCGGTGCCCGGCCCGGCGCAGCGCCGTCACCAGGCCCGGGTCCCGCCGCACCAGCTCGATGCCGGGCCCGGCGACGGCGGCGCCGCCGGGCAGCGACCGCGTCCGGCCGAGCACCGGCAGCCGGCGCTCCAGCAGGTACACCGTCGGCATCGCGGGCACCGCCCGGCGCACCCGGTGCAGCGACAGCTCGGAGAAGCTCATGATCCGGACGGTGGACTCCTCCGGGGTGCGCGGCAGCAGCCCGTAGTGGTCCAGCAGCCGCACCAGCTCGGCCTCCGTCCGGCCCGCGTACCGGGTCGGGTGCTTGGTCTCGATGGCCAGCTCCACCCGGCGTCCCGCCTGGGCGACCAGTTCCAGCAGGCCGGCCAGGGTCAGGATCGAGCTCGGCCGCGGGGTGTCCGGCGAGTGCCAGGAGCCGAAGTCGAGCTCCGAGAGCTGAGCCAGCGTCATCGCGGACACCGCGCCCCGGCCGTCCGAGGTGCGCCGCACGGTGCGGTCGTGCACGCACACCAGCCGGCCGTCGGCGGTCAGCCGGACGTCGCACTCCAGCCCGTCCGCCCCCTCCTCGATCGCCCGGGCGTACGCCTCCAGGGTGTGCTCGGGCAGCGCCGCGGAGGAGCCGCGGTGCGCGACGACCCGGACGGCCGTGCGGTCGGGCGCCGGGATGCCGGAGGCCGCCGGAGTGGTGCGGCGGATCTTCTGAGTGTCCACATCAACACCCTACGAGTGCGCGGATGTCCGATCGGATTCGGCACGGGAAACCCGTGGTGAACACCTCCGTCCGGCGGTCGGCGGCACCGGACGGAGGCCGGCGGGCACCCGGCCGGGTGCCCA
>NZ_JBEYFP010000280.1:0-7432 GCF_040634455.1 Kitasatospora sp. NPDC007106 | reverse complement strand
CCAGGCCAACCTGCGGATCATCGAGGCCCTCGTCCGCCAGCTCGACCTGCCGTCGCACGTCCTGATCGCCCAGGACGTCGTCGAGTCCGGCAACACCTCGGCCGCCTCCGTGCCGCTCGCCCTCTCCAAGCTCACCGAGCGCGGCGAACTGCCCTCCGGCGCCCGCGTGCTGCTCCTCGCCTTCGGCGGCGGCCTCTCCTGGGCCGGACAGGTCGTCACCTGCCCCTGACGGGCAGCCGCCCGCACCGCACGGACGACGATCGTCCGTCAGCCAGAGCCCGCCGGTACGGTGAACACCCATCGCCGGATGGAGCAGCTCGGTAGCTCGCTGGGCTCATAACCCAGAGGTCGTCGGTTCGAATCCGACTCCGGCCACCATTCCCGAGGGCCCGGCAGGCACCCCTGCCGGGCCCTCGGCATGAGCGGAGAGAGCGCCCACGGCGCCGTCGCCGGACCTAGGATGGCGATCATGGACCTGAGCGCGCACCACACGATGATCGCCGTCCCCGCCGGTGAGGTCGTGCTCACCGACCGGCGCACGCAACGCAGTTGGAGCGTCCGGCCGGCCCCGTACGAGCTCGCCGACGTGCCCGTCACCCGGGCCCTCTACGCCGAGGTCACCGGGCAGCGGCCGGGCCCGGCCCGCGGCGACCGGCTGCCCGTCGAGGGCGTCTCCTGGTGGGACGCCGTCCGGTTCTGCAACGCCCTCTCCGCCCGCGCGGGGCTGCGG
The DNA here is from genome assembly GCF_040634455.1 of Kitasatospora sp. NPDC007106. NCBI lineage: Bacteria > Bacillati > Actinomycetota > Actinomycetes > Kitasatosporales > Streptomycetaceae > Kitasatospora > Kitasatospora sp. NPDC007106. The sequence goes on along the minus strand of NZ_JBEYFP010000280.1, from coordinate 6,702 downwards.
CCCGCCTACCGGCTGCACGAGGACGGCGAGGGCGTCGACCGGGACGCCTCCGCCGACGGCTACCGGCTGCCGACCGAGGCCGAGTGGGAGCACGCCTGCCGCGCCGGCACCGACGGACCGCACTACGGGCCGCTCGACGAGATCGCCTGGTACCGCGGCAATTCGGGGGAGCGCCCGCACGAGGTGGGCGGCAAGCGGCCCAACGCCTGGGGCTTCCACGACATGCTCGGCAACGTCTGGGACTGGTGCTGGGACGTCTACGACGCCGAGGTCTACGGCAGTTACCGGGTGCTGCGGGGCGGCGGCTGGTTCGACGAGCACTGGAGCTGCCGCGCCTCCGCCCGCCGCCGCAGCCACCCCACCTTCGCCGTCGACGACGTGGGCTTCCGCCTCGCCCGTTCCCTCCCCTCCTGACCTGCCCCGTCGCCTCGGCGGGTCAGGGGGTCGGCGGCCCCGCGGGGGTGCCGGCCAGGTGTTCCTCCAGGCGGCGCTGGTTGTCGACCAGGCGCAGGCACAGGTGCCGGAAGACGGCGAGGTCCTCCGGCGTGAAGCCCCGGAAGACGGCGGCCATGGCGCGCTGCGTCGGACCGCGGAAGGCCTCCAGCCAGGCCCGGCCCTCCGCCGTCAGGAGCACCCGGACCGACCGCCGGTCCGCCGTGTCCCGGACCCGCCGCACCAGCCCGTCGCCCTCCAGCGTGTCGACCAGGCCGGTGACGTTGCGGGAACTGACCCCGCCGGACCGGGCGAGCTCCCCGACGGAGAGCCCCTCCCCGTCCTCCGCGGCCAGCCGGACGAGGACGTCCAGCGCCCCCGTGCTCAACCCGCGACCGCCCGCGCCCAGTGCCCGCAGGCGGTCCACCGCCTGGGTGGCGGAGCGCAGCGCCGCCGCCGCCTCCAGGGCCCGGGTGTCGCCGTCCACCGCGAACGCCGCCATCGCGGCCCGGACCCCCGCATCGTAGAACCGGCCGTCGGCATCGGCCGACAGCTCCCTCGACATATGTACGTCCTTCATCATGAAGCAGTACTCTAATTCGGAAGCGGGGCGGACGGAAGGCCCACTGGTGGGTTCCGGCCGGAAGGCGGAGGATCTGAGCGGTGGGCGCAACCCGGGGGCGGGAGGCCGCAATGACGTACTCGATCGTGGCGCGCGACCCCGAGACCGGCGCGCTCGGCGTCGCCGTCCAGTCGGCGGCACTCGCCGTCGGCACGCTCGTCCCCTGGGCCCGGCCCGGCGTCGGGGCGGTCGCCACCCAGGGCTTCACCGAGACCTCCCACGGCCCCCGCTGCCTCGACGGACTCGCCGCCGGGATGTCCGCCCCCGACACCCTCGCCGACGCCGTCGCCACCGACCCGGCCGCCGAGATGCGGCAGGTCGCCGTCGTCTCCGCCGACGGCACCCTCGCCGCCCGCACCGGCGCGCTCTGCGTCGACCACGCCGGCCACCTCATCGAGGACGGCTGCGCCGTCCAGGCCAACATGGCCGCCACCGACCGGGTCTGGCCCGCCATGGCCGAGGCCTACACCGCCGCCCGCGGACCCTTCCCGCACCGCCTGCTCACCGCGCTGCGCGCCGCCGAGGCCGCCGGCGGCGACGCCCGCGGCCGGATGTCCGCCGCCCTGCTGGTGGTGTCCGGCACCCGCGGCGAGCCCTGGCAGGGCCGGCTGGTCGACCTGCGGACGGACCGCTCCACCGACCCGCTCGGCGACCTCGCGCGGCTGCTCACCGCCGCCGACGCCTACCGGGGGTTCGACCGGGCCGTGGAGTCGCTGTACGGCGGCGACCCGGACGGCGCCCTCCGGACGATCGACACCGCCCTGGCCGCCCTGCCCGGCGAACAGGGCCTGCGCTTCCTGCGGGCCGGAGCCCTGATGGCCCGCGGTGAGGCCGCCGCCGCCACCGACGAACTGCACGCCCTGCTCGCGGACCACCCCGGCTGGGAGACCGTGCTGCGCGGCTTCGCCGCCAAGGGCCTGCTGCCGCTGCCGCCCGGCACCACCGCCGACGACCTGCTGGAGTGAGCCCGGCCGTCGCCTTCCCGGCCGGTCGCCGCCGGACCCCCGAGTTGTCGTCGGGGCGGGAGCCGATGCGGCGTCAGGCCGTGCCGGGGCAGCTGCCGGTGGGGTCGATCGCGGTGGTGACGCGGTGTCCGATCTCGCGGAGCTGGCGCTGCTGGGCCCGGGTGAGGGGGTCGAAGACGAGGCGGCGGACCTCGGCGACGTGTCCGGGGGCGGTGGCGACCACCTTGTCCCAGCCGGCCGGCGTGAGGACCGCCAGCGTGTAGCGGCCGTCCTCGGGGTCGGGGGTGCGCCGGACCCAGCCGCGCTGCTCCAGGCGCTTGACCACGTGCGAGAGGCGGGAGAGCGAACCGTCGGCGAGCACGGCGAGTTCGCTCATCCGCAGGGTGCGCTCGGACGACATCGAGAGGCCGGCCATCACCTGGTACTCGAAGTGGCTGATGCCCGCGTCCCGTTGCAGCTGAGCGTCCAGGGCGGCGGGCAGTCGGATCAGCATGCTGCCCAGGGCGAGCCAGGACTCCGTCTCCTCCTCGCTCAGCCAGCGCGGTTCCTCTGCGTCCATGGCCACCACCCTAGCGTGGCCGGGCCGGCGCCCCGGGGCCGCTCGCCACCTCCGGTTCCACTCAGCCGATCACTTGACTCTTCAAGTCATGCCTCCCTATCTTCTAGTTGAAGGTTCAAGTCAATTCCGGGAGGAACCCCACCGTGAACACCACCCTGTGGATCATCGCGATCCTGCTCGCCGCCGCCTTCGCCGCCGCCGGTGCGATGAAGACGGTCCAGCCGCGGGAGAAGCTCGTCGCCGCGGGCATGGCCTGGGCGGGGGACTGGCCGGCCGGCGCCGTCAAGGCGATAGGCGCCGCCGAGGTGCTCGGCGGCCTCGGCCTGGTCCTGCCCGCCGCCCTCGGCGTCGCCCCCGTCCTCACCGCCTGGGCGGCCCTCGGCCTGGCGCTGACCATGGTCGGCGCGGCCGTCGTCCACGCACGCCGCAAGGAGTACCCGGGCATCACCGTCAACCTGGTGCTGCTGGTGCTGACCGCCACCGTGGCCTGGGGACGCTTCGGCCCCCAGGCCTTCTGATCCGGCACGGCCCGCCGACCGCGGCCCGGGCACCAGGTTCCCGGACGTGTCGTCAAAGGCGTGACGTGTCGTCAAAGGCGTACGGATGCCACATGGGTGCCCCGAGCGCCCCCGTGCGGTGTCCGTACGCCCTCAGCAGACACGTCCTACGCCGAGTCGCGGACCACCAGCTCGGTGGGGAGGATCACCGTCGGGGCCGTGTCGCCGGCGATCTGGGCGAGCAGCAGGCGGACCATCTCGCTGCTGATCCGGTCCCAGGGCTGGCGGACGGTGGTGAGCGGAGGGCGGGTGGTCAGCGCGGTGGGGGAGTCGTCGAAGCCGCCCACCGCGACGTCCTCCGGCACCGACCGGCCGGCCCGGTCGAGGGCGGTCAGCGCGCCGTCGGCCATCAGGTCGGAGGCGACGAACAGCGCGTCCAGGTCGGGTGCGGCGGCCAGCAGCTCGGCGGCGGCCGCCTCCCCGCCCGCCCGGGTGTAGTCCCCGTACGCCACCAGCCGCTCGTCGTGGGCGAGGCCGTACTCGTCGAGGACCTCCCGGTAACCGAGCAGCCGCTCGACACCGCCCGGGGTGTCCTGCGGGCCGGCGACGGTGGCGATCCGGGTGCGGCCGGACTCGGCGAGGTGGCGGACCATGTCCTTGGCGCCCTCCCGGTCGTCCGCGGCGACGTAGCTGACCCGGCCGCGCTGGCCGAGCGGCTTGCCGCAGCAGACCATCGGGATCCCGGCCTCCCGCAGGTGCTCGATCATCGGGTTGCCGCGGTGCGAGGAGACCAGCAGCACTCCGTCGACGTGCCCGGCGGCCAGGTAGCGGGTGACCCGGCGGCGCTCCGCCTCGTCGCCGGCGGTCATCAGCAGCAGCGGGATGTCGTGCGCGGCCAGCGCCTGGGTGCAGCCCCGCAGCAGGGTGGTGAAGTTCGGGTCCTCGAAGAAGCGCTCCTGCGGCTCGGTCAGCAGGAAGGCCACGGAACCGGAACGCTGCGTCACCAGGCTGCGGGCGGCGCGGTTCACCACGTACCCGAGCTCGTCGATCGCCGCCTGCACGGCCTCCCGGGAGGCCGTGCTGACGTTGTGGCCGCCCTGCAGCACCCGGGAGACGGTGCCGCGCGAGACCCCCGCGACCGCGGCGACGTCGTGGATGGTCGGCGGCCGGCGGGGCTTGCCGGCCGAGCGGTCCCGGGACTCTGGTTCCGTCATGGTGCTGGGCGCTTCCTTGCGGGGCCGGGCGCCGGACTCCTCGGGCGGAGCCGGCGCGGGCGGACGGGTGGACAGGTGGACGGGCGGACCGGCCGACCGGTCGACCGGCGCACCGGCCGACTGGTGGACGGTCAGGACTTTACGGCCCCCGAGAGCAGATCGATGCGCCAGTACCGCTGGAGTCCCAGGAAGAGCGCGATCAGCGGCAGGATCGACAGCAGCGCACCGGTCACCACCAGGGTGTACAGCGCGGGCGCGTTGGCGCCCTGCTGCAGCAGCGAGTACAGGCCGACGGTGACCGGGAACTTCCGGTCGTCGCCGAGCATGATGTACGGCAGCAGGAAGTTGTTCCAGATCGCCACGAACTGGAACAGGAAGACGGTGACCAGGCCCGGCACCATCATTGGCAGCGCCACGCTGCGGAACAGCCGCCACTCCCGCGCGCCGTCGACCCGGGCCGCCTCGACCACCTCGTCCGGGATCGCCGCGGCCGCGTAGATCCGGGCGAGGTAGATGCCGTACGGGCTGAGGATGCTCGGCAGCAGCACCGACCAGTAGCTGTCCGCCAGACCGGCCTTCGCCATCAGCAGGTACTGCGGCACGGCGAGGGTGATCGGGGGCATCAGCACGCCCGCCAGCAGGACGTTGAAGACGGTGGCGCGGCACCGGAAGCGGTACTTGGCGAGCGCGTAGCCGGTGGCACCGGAGACGGCGGCGGACAGCAGGGCGCCGGCACCCGCGTAGAGGGCGGAGTTGGCCATCCACTGCCAGTAGACGCCGTCGCGGTAGTGCGACAGGTCGGTGAGGTTGCCGACCAGCCCGCTGCCGGGGGAGAGGGTGAAGGTGGTGAACAGTTCGTCGCTGCTCTTGGTCGCCGCCATCACCACCCAGAGGATCGGGATCAGGCAGTACACGGCGCCGAGCAGCAGCACCAGGGTCGGCCCCCAGGCCGGGCGGCGCCGCGGCGCGGCGACGCGGTCGCCCGGTGCCGTTCCGGCGGTGGGGGCGGTGCGGCGGCCTTCGGTCAGTGTGGTGCTCATCGTCAGTTGCCCCCCGTGGAGCGCTTGCTGACCAGGGTGAGGAAGCCGAAGGACAGGACGAGGGTCGCCACGGCGACGATCGTCGAGGTGGCGGCGGCGGAGTGGATGTCACCCACCACGAAGGCGTCGCGGTAGACCTTCATCAGCGGACTCCAGGTGGAACTCATCGAGTTGGTGAGCGGCTTGAGGGTCATCGGCTCGCTGAACACCTGCAGGGTGGCGATCATCGAGAAGAAGAAGGTGAGCACCAGCGAGGGCGCCACCATCGGGATCTTCACCCGCAGCGCGATCTGCAGCTCGGAGGCGCCGTCCAGCCGGGCCGCCTCGTACAGCTCCGCGGGGATCGCCCGCAGCGAGGTGTAGATGACGATCATGTTGAAGCCCGTGCCGCCCCAGACCGCGATGTTGGCCAGCGCCACGAACAGGCCGTTGCCGTGCAGCAGGTCGGGGCCGCCGATGCCGGCCTTCTCCAGCAGGAAGTAGCCGGGGCTGACGGTCGGCAGGTAGAGGAAGCCCCACAGCAGCGAGGCCACGATGCCCGGCACCGCGTACGGCAGGAAGATCGCCAGGCGGGAGAACGCCCCGAGCCGCAGCCGCGGGGTGTCCAGCAGCAGGGCGAACAGCAGGGCGGCACCCAGCATGGCGGGCACCAGCAGGGCGCCGTACAGCAGGGTGCGGCCGGAGCCGGCGAGCAGCTCCGGATCGGTGAGGGCCGAGGTGTAGTTGGACAATGTGCCGCCGCTGATCGCGAATGGTCGGTCGGACGGCGCCGCTCGACGGTGCCACCGACTTGTCGTCAACATCGCTGTGCACGAGGCCGATCGGCGTATCGGTCTCGGGCCCGAGGCTGTTGGGACTTGCCGGCGGCGACCAGGTTGGCCTGTGCTCAAGGGGCTGTCAATACTTTCGATCGAAAGAGCGAAAGTATCGTCCAGCCCATGCCCGGTAGAGAGCTGGTCACAGACTCGGCGGCCGATGAAAATCGAGGAACTCGGCCGGCGCCTTGTCGATGTCTTCGTACTGGCCTGCACTGTGCAAAGAAACTTGCGGAATCATGCGCGAAAGTTTCATGAAGTCCGGCAGTGGAGACGCCGCGACCCGCACGCAGGGCGACATCGTTCCGGCAGAGGCGGTGGAAGGCTCGATGAAGTGGCGGCCGGTGTCGGTGCCGGAGTGGGAGAAGCTGCGGATCGCCGCACAACCCGAGTGCCGGAAAGTCGACTTGCTGGCCGCCCCGGATCGATCTGAGGCCCTGGCCATGATGGCAGGGTGTTCGACGGGCCGAGGGCTACCACCAGCGCTTCGGCCTCGTCCACGTCGACTTCGAGACGCAGAAGCGCACCCCGAAGGCCTCGTACGCCTGGTACCGCGAC
>NZ_JBEYFP010000279.1:0-7464 GCF_040634455.1 Kitasatospora sp. NPDC007106 | reverse complement strand
TGATGCTCTACCAACTGAGCATCACCTTGCCAAGGTGAGGGTCGCGAGTTCGAATCTCGTCGTCCGCTCGATGGAGAACAGGGTAAGATCGTTCTCCGAAGTTGCCTGGTGGAGTGGCCGAGAGGCGAGGCAACGGCCTGCAAAGCCGTGTACACGGGTTCAAATCCCGTCTCCACCTCCAAGAGGTGCCCCCGGTTCGCCGGGAGCCCTCCCCGCGCGATTAGCTCAGCGGGAGAGCACTACCTTGACACGGTAGGGGTCACTGGTTCAATCCCAGTATCGCGCACTCGATCTCTTCGGGGATCGGCATCCCAGCGCGATTAGCTCAGCGGGAGAGCACCACCTTGACACGGTGGGGGTCACTGGTTCAATCCCAGTATCGCGCACGCAGGCCCGGCAGGGCTTGACAAACCCGCGCGATTAGCTCAGCGGGAGAGCACTACCTTGACACGGTAGGGGTCACTGGTTCAATCCCAGTATCGCGCACAGAAGATCGAAGGCCGTGGTCCGGTGGACCGCGGCCTTCGTCGTTGTCCGGCGCCGACGGCGACGCGTGCGCGTCGGAGTGCGGAGTGCGGAAAAGGCAGGTGCCGGGTGCGGACGCCCTCACCGACGTCCTTGCACCCGGCCCCTGCTCTGCCGGGGTGGCCACCGCTCGGCCCGTCCACGTGTCCTGCGGTGTCGCGCCCGGCCGGCGCGGACCCCTCCCCTGGGGTCAGCGCCCGATCAGATCGGCGACGGCGCGAGCCTGTGTCGCCAGTTGCTCCCAGCCGCCGAACAGCGCCAGCAGCAGCACCGCGCACGGCACGGCGATGGCCAGGGCCACCGCCGGGTGCCTGTCCCCGGTGGGCGACTGGCCGCCGAAGGGCCGGTGGCGGCGCCCGGTGCCGGTGAACTGCGTGGCCATGATCGTCTGCTCCTGCTCGTCGCCGGGCGCGGCCGCTGGGCGGCCCGCACGGGGCGGTCGGGTGGTCGGGACGGCGGGCCGGGACCTCGGGGGACGAGTAGCGGCCCGCCGTCGAGATCAACAGTAGGCCGGAGGGCCCCCACCGGGCGTCATGCCCGCGCACGGTTCCACCGGCCTCCCGGAGGATGAGGCCGGGTCGTGCCGCCTACTACCGGAGGGGGAGACGGAACCGATCGCATCCCCGACGCAACCCTGAGGCCCACCCCGAGGGGGGGCTCCCGGGGACGGCCGGGAGCCCGTCCTGCGGCGGCGTCGGGCGGGCCCGCCGGAGCGCCGTTCGCGTGCGACGCGCAGGCCCCGGACAAGGGTGCTCCGGGTACCCGCGGAACGCCTTTCGACGGAGATCGGACAATCCGACCGCCCCTCGGGGTGTTGCGTGTCAGCACAGCACTGCGGCCAGTCCGTAAGCTGTCCCGGACAGGATCTGACGACGGCCCACTCGACGGGGCCTCACTCCACAGGCTGACGGGGACGAGTATGGCGATGATGCGGCTGAGGCGTGAGGACCCCCGCATCGTCGGACCGTTCCGACTGCACCGACGGCTCGGCGCCGGCGGCATGGGCGTGGTCTACCTCGGCTCGGACCGCAAGGGCCAGCGGGTCGCCCTCAAGCTGATCCGCGACGAGCTGGCCGGGGACGCGGAGTTCCGCACCAGGTTCGCCCGCGAGGTCGCCGCCGCCTCCCGGATCCGCGGCGGCTGCACCGCACGCGTGGTCGACTCCGACCTCAAGGCCGAGCGGCCGTGGCTGGCGACGGCCTACGTGCCCGGGCCCTCGCTGTACAAGCGGGTCACGGACGAGGGCCCGCTGCCCTGGCCGGAGGCGGCCCGGATCGGCGCCGCCCTCGCCGACGGGCTGGTGAAGGTGCACGAGGCCGGGGTCGTCCACCGCGACCTCAAGCCCTCCAACATCCTGCTCTCGCCGCGCGGCCCGCGGATCATCGACTTCGGCATCGCCTGGTCGCGCGGCGCCTCCACGCTCACCCACGTCGGGACGGCGGTCGGCTCGCCCGGGTTCCTCGCGCCCGAGCAGGTCCGCGGGGCGGCGGTGACCCCGGCCACCGACGTGTTCGCCTTCGGCGCGACGATCGCCTTCGCCCTCACCGGGGAGTCGCCCTTCGGCTCCGGCGCCTCCTCCGAGGTGATGCTCTACCGGGTGGTGCACGAGGAGCCGGACCTCGCCGGCGTGCCGCCGGTGCTGGCGCCGCTGATCGGCGCCTGCCTGGCCAAGGAGCCGGGCGAGCGGCCCGCCGCGGCGGCGCTGCACGAGCGCCTGACCGAACTCGCCGCGCGGGGCACCGTGCTGGGCGGACGGGCCCGCAGCGGAGCGCCGGGCCCCGCCGCACAGCAGCAGGCGCAGGTCGCCGCACCCGACCGGGCCCACGGTCCGGGCGCGGGCGCGGCTCCGGGACACGGCGCTGGTCCTGGGCACGGGCCGGGCGCCGGACCGGCGCCGGGGCAGCAGACACCGCGGCCGGGTGCCGGTCCGCAGGCCGGACAGGGCCACACCCCGGGGTACGGGCCGGGGTACGGGCCGGGACAGCCGGCGGGGCACGGCCGGGCGGGCGGGCAGCGGCCCGTGGTCGGCGGACGCGTCCCGACGGGCAGACCGCCCCGCCGGGCCCCCGGACAGCCGCCGCACGGCGGTGTACCGCACCCCGACGGCCAGGACACCCTGCGGGACCGGCACCGCACGCCCGTACGACCGCACACGCCCGCGCCGGGCCGGCCGCGGGAGCGCCAGCACACGCCCGTCCCCGGGCGGCCCTCGGCGGACTCCCGGCGGCGGCTGCTGCGGCAGCGGCTGGTGGTCTTCGTCACGGTGACCCTGGGCGTGGCCCTGGCCATCGCGACCGCGCAGGGCTGCGAGAACCGCAGCAACCAGGGACGCGGCCCGGCCGACCGCCCCTCCCCCGCGGCCTCGGCACCCGCGCTCTCCCTGGACGGCGCCGCACCGGCCGGATCGAGTGCCGCGCCGGCCGCCGCGCCGTCGGTCGGCGGGGCGGCCGGGTTCGGCCCGGCGGCCGGTCCGCTGCCCGCCGTGGACTGGGCCAACCGCGCCTACTCCGACCCGGCGGGCGGGCCGGAGATCCGGCTGCACGACGGCAAGGCGGGCGGCGACGGCGCACAGATCGCGCTCAGCACCGTGCTGCCGGCCCGCTACCGGGAGGCGCCCGCCGCCCTGGTGGTGCTGCGGCGGACCGAAGGGTCCGTCCCGGTCGACCTGGTCGAGCTGTTCTCGTTCAACGGGGGCGCGCCGGTGCTGGTCTCCTCCCGCGCCTCGGCGGCGGACCCGCAGGCCGCGGCCGCCTGGCGGCTCGAGAACGGGGCGCTGCTGCGCGAGGAGAAGGTCTCGCTGACCGGTGCGACCTCGTCCACCCGGTACACCGCGCGGGCCGACGGCGGCCTGGAAGAGGCCTGGCCGGGCGCCGGGGTGTCCGGCGGCAGCCGCTGACGGGGCGGCGCGGGCGGGACGGGGCCGGTGCGGGCGCGTCTGCGTCGGCGCCGGCGGGGGCGGGTCGGGGTCAGCGGGGGCGGGTCGCGTAGAAGGCGACGGCCGAGGCGGCCGCCACGTTGAGCGAGTCCACACCGGCGTCCATCGGGATGCGGACGTGTTCGTCGGCGGCGGCGAGGGTCCGGCGGGCCAGCCCGTCGCCCTCGGTGCCGAAGACCAGGGCGAGCCGCTCGGCGTCGCGGGCGGCCAGCTCGTCCAGGGTGATCGCCTTCTCGCTCAGGCAGAGCGCCGCGACCGTGAAGCCGGCCTCGCGGAGCGTCCCGATGTCCGCCGGCCAGGAGTCCAGCCGGGTCCACGGCACCTGGAACACCGCGCCCATCGACACCTTCACCGACCGGCGGTAGTACGGATCCGCGCAGCGCGGGGTGAGCAGGACGGTGTCCACCCCGAGGGCCGCCGCGTTGCGGAAGGCCGCACCGATGTTGGCGTGGTCGACGATGTCCTCGAAGACGGCGACCCGGCGGGCCGGGCCGAGGAGGTCCGTGAGCGTGGGCAGCGGACGGCGCTCCATCGCGGCGAGGGCGCCGCGGTGCACGTGGTAGCCGGTCACCTGCTCGGCGAGGGCGGGCTCCACGACGTGGACGGGGGCTTCGGCCTCCGCGATGACGTCGGCCATCACCTCCAGCCACTTGGGGGTGAGGAGCATCGACCGCATGCGGTAGCCGGCGTCGACCGCCCGGCGGATCACCTTCTCGCCCTCGGCGATGAAGAGGCCCTCGGCGGGCTCGCGGCGGCGGCGGAGTTCGACGTCGGTCAGGCCGGTGTAGTCGGCGAGGCAGGGGTCGGCGGGGTCGGTGACGGTACGGGGTTCGGACACGGGGTCGATCCTGCCGGGTGGGGGTGGGACTGGCCAAACCGGCGGGGTGGGGGTGCCTCCCGGCGGACCAGGGCTCGGCCCGTGCCGTGGGGATACCCACTCGCGGATTCCGCAGTTCCCCACGCCCCTGTTGTGGCTGCCCTCTGGGGATGGGTGTCTCAGGGGCGGAGGTGGGTGTTGAGGCGGGCGGCTTGGCGGGTGAGGTGGTCGCGTTCGGCGAGGTTGGGGGCCTGGTGGGCGGCTTCGGCGTAGAGGCGGGCGGCGGTGGGGAGGTCGCCGTCGCGTTCGTGGAGGTAGGCGGAGACGGCGGTGCGGCGGGGCAGGGAGGTGTCCAGGGCGGCGAGTGCCGCGAGTCCGGCGCGCGGGCCGTCGGCCTCGCCGACGGCGACCGCGCGGTTGAGCCGGACGACCGGGCTGTCGGTCAGGCGGGTGAGTTCGTCGTACCACTCGACGATCTGCACCCAGTCGGTCTCCGCGGCGGTGGGCGCGTCGGCGTGCAGGGCCGCGACGGCGGCCTGGGCCTGGAACTCGCCCAGCCGGTCGCGGGCGAGCGCCGTCTGCAGGATCCCGATGCCCTCCGCGATCGATGCGGTGTCCCACCGGCCGCGGTCCTGTTCGGCGAGCGGGACGAGGCTGCCGTCGGCGGCGGTGCGGGCGGCCCGCCGTGCGTGGTGGAGCAGCATGAGGGCGAGCAGGCCCGACACCTCGGGGTGGTCGACGGCGGAGGCGAGCTGTCGGGTGAGCCGGATCGCCTCGGCGGCGAGGTCGACGTCCCCGGAGTAGCCCTCGTTGAAGACCAGGTAGAGGGTGCGGAGCACGGTGGCGACGTCGCCGGGCCGGTCGAGCCGGACGCCGGAGACGGTGCGTTTGGCCCGGCTGATGCGCTGGGCCATGGTCGTCTCGGGCACCAGGTAGGCCCGGGCGATCTGGCGGGTGGTCAGTCCGCCGACGGCGCGCAGGGTGAGGGCGACCGCGGACGCGGGGCTCAGCGAGGGGTGGGCGCACAGGAAGTAGAGCTGGAGCGTGTCGTCCGCCGCGGGTGCAGGGCCGGGCGGCGGTTCCTCGTCGACGAGGTCCTCGCGGCGGCGGCGGGCCGCGTCGGACCGGGCCGCGTCGAGGAACTTGCGCCAGGCGGCGGTGACCAGCCAGCCCTTCGGGTCCCGCGGCGGGTCGGCGGGCCAGACGCGGACGGCCTCGACCAGGGCGTCCTGGACGGCGTCCTCGGCCGCCGCGAAGTCGGCCCCGCGGCGGACGAGGATGCCGAGCACGCTCGGGGTGAGGCTCCTGAGCAGGGACTCGTCCATCGGTGGGTCACTCGGTGACGGTCGGCGGCTCGGTCAGGAACGGGCGCAGCTCCAGCCACTCGTGGATCGGCCGGCCGCCCGCGCCGGGGGCGGCGGACAGTTCGCCGGCGAGTTCGACGGCGCGGTCGTAGCTGTCGACGTCGATCACCATCCAGCCGGCGATGAGGTCCTTGGTCTCGGCGAACGGGCCGTCGGTGACCGGGGGGCGGCCCTCGCCGTCGTAGCGGACGAAGGTGCCCCCGGGGGCGAGTGCCTGGCCGTCGACGAACTCGCCGCTCTTCTCCAGGCGGGCCGCGAAGTCCTGCATGTACTGCACGTGGGCCGAGATCTCCTCGGGCGTCCACTGTTCCATCGGCACGTTGTTCACCGGGTCCGGGGCGCCGCGGTAGTGCTTGAGCAGCAGGTACTTGGCCATGGTGTGGTTCTCCTCGGTGCTGTGCGACCCATTGTGGTCGCGTTCACCCCGGGGACGGAGCCGGTCGCGGATTCTCGACACGGTCGGCGGAGATTTCTTCGAAACCGGTCGGGGAAGCACCGCGGCCCCGACCCTGGGCGGGTCGGGGCCGCGGATCGCGCGTCCGGCGTCAGTGGGCGAGGACGTTGACGACGTCGCCGATGACGATGACGGCCGGGGGCTTGATCTGCTCGGCGGCGACGGTGGCGCCGACCGTGGCGAGGGTGGCGTCGACGCGGCGCTGGCCGGCGGTGGTGCCCTCCTGGACGACGGCGACGGGGGTGTCGGCCGGTCGGCCGCACTCGACGAGCTTGGCGGCGATCGCGCCGATCTTGTCGACGGCCATCAGCAGCACCAGGGTGCCGGTCATCCGGGCGGCGGCGTCCCAGTTGGTGAGGGAACGCTCGTCCGGGCCGACGTGGCCGGAGATGACGGTGAACTCGTGCGTCATGCCGCGGTGGGTGACCGGGATGCCGGCGGCGGCCGGGACGCTGATCGAGCTGGAGATGCCGGGGACGACGGTGACCGGCAGCCCGGCCTCGACGCAGGCGAGCAGTTCCTCGCCGCCGCGGCCGAAGACGTACGGGTCGCCGCCCTTGAGGCGGACCACGAACTTGCCGGCCTTGGCGTGGTCGATCAGCGTCCGGTTGATCGCCTCCTGGGCCATGTAGCGGCCGTAGGGGATCTTGGAGGCGTCGATGACCTCGACGTGCGGCGGGAGTTCGGCGAGCAGCTCGCGCGGGGCGAGGCGGTCGGCGACCACCACGTCGGCGTCGGCGAGCAGCCGGCGTCCGCGGACGGTGATGAGGTCCGGGTCGCCGGGGCCGCCGCCGACCAGGGCGACGCCGGGGGTGCGCTCGCGGTACTGGCGGGCGGCGAGCGAGCCGTCCCGCAGGCCGTCGACGATGGCGTTGCGCAGGCCGGCGGAGTGCCGCGGGTCGCCGGTGAGGACGGCGACGGTGGCGCCGCCGTCCCGGCCGCTGGCCGGGGTCCAGGCGGTGGCGGCGGAGGCGTCGTCGCTGCGGGCGCAGAAGACGCGCAGCCGCTCGGCCTCGGCGGACACCGCGGTGTTCACCCCGGGGTCGTCGGTGGCGACCAGGGCGTACCAGGTGTCGGCGAGGTCGCCGTCGGTGTAGCGGCGCTCGTGCCAGGTGATCTCGCCCGCGTCGGCCATCGCGTGCACGGCCGGCGTGGTGGACGGGGATATCAGGTGGATGTCGGCGCCGGAGGCGATGAGGGCGGGCAGCCGGCGCTGGGCGACCTGGCCGCCGCCGATCACGACCACGCGCCGGCCGGTGAGGAGCAGACCGACCGGGTACGGGGTGAGGCCCTCGGTGCTGGGGTGGGGTGCGGGCGCGTTCATGGGCGGGGCTCCTGGGTGGCGGAGGTACGGGGACGGCGCGAACCC
>NZ_JBEYFP010000278.1:0-7486 GCF_040634455.1 Kitasatospora sp. NPDC007106 | reverse complement strand
CTTCGACCCCGGCACGGGGGAGACCCCGTGGCACTGACGCTGCACTGGTTCCTGCCGACCACCGGCGACAGCCGCCAGGTGGTCGGCGGGGGCCACGGCTCCACCCCCGGCGCGGCCGGCGCCGACCGCCCGCCGGACGTCGCCTACCTCGGCCAGATCGCCCGGACCGCCGAACAACTCGGCTTCACCGGCGCCCTCACCCCGACCGGCGCCTGGTGCGAGGACGCCTGGCTGACCACCGCCATGCTCACCCAGGTCACCGATCGGCTGAAGTTCCTGGTCGCCTTCCGGCCCGGCCAGATCAGCCCCACCCTGGCCGCCCAGATGGCGGCCACCTACCAGAACCAGTCCCGCGGTCGGCTGCTGCTCAACATCGTCACCGGCGGCGAGTCCGCCGAACAGCGCGCCTACGGCGACTTCCTGGACAAGGCCGGCCGCTACGCCCGCACCGACGAGTTCCTCGACATCACCGGGCGGCTGTGGCGGGGGGAGACGGTCGACCACCACGGCGCCCACCTGCAGGTCGAGGGCGCCCGGCTGACCCGGCTGCCCGACCCCGTTCCCGAGGTGTACTTCGGCGGCTCCTCGCCCGAAGCGGCCCGGGTCGCCGCCCGGCACGCCGACGTCTACCTCACCTGGGGCGAACCGCCGCCCCAGGTCGAGGAGAAGATCGGCAGGATCCGGGCACTGGCCGCCGAACACGGTCGGACGCTCCGTTTCGGCATCCGGCTGCACACGGTGACCCGGGACACCTCCGCCGAGGCATGGGCCGAGGCGGGTCGGTTGCTCACCGGCATGGACCCGGCCCGGATCCGGAGCACCCAGGAGGCGCTCGCCCGCAGCGAGTCGGAGGGCCAGCGCCTGATGCGCGCCCTGCACGGCGGTGCCACCGGCCGCCTGGAGGTGTACCCCAATCTGTGGGCTGGCATCGGCCTGGTCCGCGGCGGCGCCGGGACCGCTCTGGTCGGCAGTCACGCGGAGGTGGCCGACCGGATCGAGGAGTACCACCGGCTCGGCATCGACGAGTTCGTCCTCTCCGGCGTCCCCCACCTCGAAGAGGCCTACCGGGTCGGCGAGGGCGTGCTCCCGCTGCTCGCCGCCCGCGGCCTCTGGCAGCCGCCGGCCCGCCGATGAGGGGCGTCGCCCCGGATCGGTGCCGCGAGAGGAGTCCGACACTTCCCGCCCGACCGGCACGGGCCGGGCGAGCCCCCTCCACGGGACCTGCGCCCGGCCTGCCGGAGCGGTCCGGGTACGGCGGGGACGGTTCTGGGCAAGGGGGCGTGCCACGTGCCGAAGCAGCATCCTCGGCCGGTGCCTACGTGATTTCCTCCATCCGTTCGTGTCCGTACCGCGGCAATGAGTGCTGGTCGGGTAGGGTGCCAGAGTGTTCCGCCGGTCTGGCTCGGCGACAACTCCTCGGTCATGAAGAAGGTGATCGAGCGGTTGTACGCCTGCTCGTCGCTGCTGAACGACCGGGGCCAGTACGCCTACTACGGGCGGGTCGGCGGCTGCCTGATCACCGGGAACGAGGACGGCGCCAAGCACTGCGCGATGAACGTCCTCTACAGCCTGCAGCACCTGGGCTACGTCGTCCCGCCGCAGGCCGACGCCGGCTGGGTCGGCGCGGCCGGCCCCGGCCCGTCGTACCTGGACGAGGGCTCCGGCGGGCCGGAGAACGACTTCACCAACCGGAACACCACCTTCATGACCTGGAACCTGATGCACCTCGCCCGGATGCTCAAGGACGCCGGCGGCATCCCCGCCCACGGCAACCAGCGCTCCGAGTGGGACGCCGGCTGCCGCTTCGACTTCGAGAACCCCGAACACAGGTGAGATCGGCGCGGCCCACGACCTCGACCGGACCCTGGGCCGGCCGAGGCTAGGCGCCCGCGCGCCGGGGCAGCTTCCAGCCGGGGCGGGGAAAGTGGCAGGTGTAGCCGTTGGGGAACTTCTGCAGGTAGTCCTGGTGCTCGGGCTCGGCCTCCCAGAAGTCCCCGGCCGGGGTGACCTCGGTGACGACCTTGCCCGGCCACAGACCCGAGGCGTCGACGTCGGCGATGGTGTCCTCGGCGACCTGCTTCTGCTCGTCGGTGAGGTAGAAGATCGCCGAGCGGTAGCCGGCACCGATGTCGTTGCCCTGGCGGTTCTTGGTCGACGGGTCGTGGACCTGGAAGAAGAACTCGAGCAGGGCCCGGAAGTCCGTCCGGGCGTCGTCGTAGAGCACCTCGATGGCCTCGGCGTGATTGCCGTGGTTGCGGTAGGTGGCGTTCGGGACCTCGCCGCCGGTGTAGCCCACGCGGGTGGACACCACCCCGGGCTGGTGGCGGAAGAGCTCCTCCATGCCCCAGAAGCAGCCCCCGGCGAGGACGGCCTTCTCGGTCGCCATGGTCTTCTCCCTCAGTGATGGACATCGGCTTGCGCTGGTGCTGACAACCAACGAGGCCACCGTATTCCTTCACAGGCGTGGACCGGCCCTCGTCCGGGTTCCGCAAGGACGCAGAACCAGCCGGTTCAGGGCGTGATCGACGTTCCCAGGCGCAGGACGGCGTTGAGGGAGGTCGCCGTCGTCGCGTCGAACCCGGCACGGCACGCGATCCCCAGGTGCTGCGCGACCTTGCGAATGTTGAGGTCGACCGCGCTCTCGGCCGGGGTGGTGAGTGCGTCGATCGCGGCGCGTGCCCGCAGTACGGCAGTGCTGACGTGGACGGCGCGGGTGATGGAGGCGGGCCACCAGCCGATCGACAACCCGGACCGGAGGACGATGCGCTCGCGGTCGTCCTCGCCGTCCATGCCACTGGTCCCCACCGCGCCGACGGCCGGGCTCACCAGGTCGGCGGGCCGAGCACCGGCTCCGCCGTCGGCACCCTGAGCCGCCGCGGGAACATCCAGGCGCTCTCCTTGGATGCGCCCGTCGCCTGGGCGAGGCAGTTGCGACGTCCTCACGCCTCGGTGCGGCAGGGGCTGCACCACGAGGTGCGGCGGGGACTCCGACTGGCCGGCAGCCAGGGGCGGATGACCCGGCGGGTCTGCAGCTGGAACTCGTTCGGCTGTGCCGCCGTCACGGGCCGGCCGTGGTGGTGTCGGTGGGGGATGGCAGCATGACGGGCCGGGTTCCGGTTCTCGGGAGGAAGTCATGCGGCAGCGACTCAATCTGATCCTGCTCGGTGTGCGCGACGTCGCCGCCTCGGTCGCGTTCTACCGGGCGCTGGGGTGGCGGAGGTCCACGGCGGGATCGGACGAGTTCGCGCTGTTCGAACTGGGTGGGGTCGCGGTCGGGTTCCAGTCCCGGGCGGCCTTCGCGGCCGACGCCGGTCTGCCCGACCGGGAGCCGGGCGGATTCTCGGGCTTCGCCCTGGCGTACGTGGCCCGCAGCGCCGACGAGGTGTACCGGGTGATGGCCAAGGCCGCCGAGCTGGGCGCCACCGTCACCCGCCCGGCCGGCCCGAATCCCTGGGGACACAGCGGATACTTCACCGATCCGGACGGCCACCTGTTCGAGGTCCTCTACGAGGACGGCTGGATCTTCGACGAGCACGACGATCTGGTGCTCTGACCGCCGCCGAAACCGAACAGCTCCCAGGCCGGCCACCCCGACGGCTCGCCCCCCGCCAGGGCGCTGCGCACCGCGTCCGCCCGTCTGATCCACCAGGCCCGTACGCGGGAGTCGGCGACGCCCCGGTGATCCGGTTCCACAACCCGAAGGAGATCAGCGGCGGCCGGAAGCCCGTCAACTGACCGCGCCCCCGGGCGTTCGGGACCGTCCACGGACCCGGACGCCGGGCGGCGGCAGACCCGGGCGGCCGCCCCGGGGACGGTCTACCGGGGGAGTGGGCGCGGGCCACTCCGGCCACCGCGGCGGCCGCGAGCCTCCGCCGGTCCAGCCGGTCACCGTCGAAGAACTCGGGCAACAGCAGCGCCGCCGCGGCCTCGGCCCCGGTGCCGTCGTCGAGGCGCAGGACGGGCACCTCGGTGGGCCGTTCCGCTGCGCCGCTGCACGGACCGGGAGCAGTCCGTCGGCGCCGAGCTGTTCCGCGAGGGGGCATGCGCCCGGCAGACCACGGAGGATGTCGGGTGATCGCCTGACAGGTGAGGTACGGGTCGGATAGATCTGTGCGGGTGAATGACTCCACTCCCAGCGAGCCCACTCCCGAGGAGGGCGAGCGCACCTCCCGCGCCGAGAACGCGAAGAACCTGATCAAGAAGCACAAGGGTAAGTTCCTGGCCGTCGGCGGCGCCATCGCCACGGTGGCCGCAGCCGTCGTCGTCGCCGGTCTCGTCGGCGGCAGCGGAACCGGGGAGACCGAAGACGCCGGGGACACCGAGGACACCGAGGACCTCAGGGATTCCGAGTCGGCCGCCGACCTCGGAGACGCGGACCGTCCGAAGCGTAAGTCCCCTGTCGGGCACGACGTCGTGGCGGCCCAGGTGAAGCTCGCGGACGGTTGGCAGGCCAGTGAGGAGCGCAGGGCGGCGTACAAGGAAGCGACGGGGGAGGACCTTCCCGCTGACAGCACCTATCGCTCGGAGCATCGTCGGGGCGACTTCGGGGACGAGGAGGATCCCGGCGACGCCGTAGCCTGAGCACCTGGCGGAAGCCGACGCGGCCTCTCACTCCTGCGTGGTGCAGGCGGAGCCGCTGCAGGGCGTCCTTGCCGTTGCTGACCCGCGGCTTCCCGGTGTGGCCGGGGCACGGGTCAGGAGCTGCTGCCGCTGACGGCCGATTCAGGCTCCTGCCCGACGGGCGTGCGATAGGTTGCCGATCATGACCGACCTGGGACCCATCGCCTGGCCGCCCGAGCCGATCAGGACCGAGAGGCTCGTGCTGCGTGCGCCCGAGGGCCGGGACCGGGCGGCGTTCGTCGATCTGCTGGCGTCGCCGGAGGTACACACCTACCTCGGGGGTGCCCGGCCGCGTGACGAGGTGGAGCGCGAGATGCGTGAGACGTCCGGGGTGCCCGAGGGGTGGCCCGGGAGTTTCGTCGTCGAGCTCGACGGGGCGATGATCGGTCAGATCCTGCTCAGGAGGGCGACGGAGCACCGTCGCCCGGCCGCGGTGGGGAAGGCCGATCTGGGGTACCTGTTCCTGCCGCGGGCGTGGGGGTTCGGGTACGCCGCGGAGGCGTGCCGGGCGGCCCTCGACTGGTTCGACGGTGTCTTCCCCGGCGAGCCGGTGGTGCTCACCACCCAGAGCGCGAACGTCGGTTCGATGCGTCTTGCGGCGAAGCTGGGGTTCACCGAGGTGGAGCGGTTCCGGGCCTGGGACGCCGAGCAGTGGCTCGGCCTGCGGTCGGCGGTCACGCCGCCGGTGTGAGCCGGAGCCCGTCCCGCCGGCGGACGGGCCGGAAACGGCGGACGGGCCGGAAATGGCGGACGGGCCGGAAACGGCGGACGGCCCCGCCGGCGGACGGTGGTCCCACGGCGTCCGGGCCCGACGAGGAGGGCGCTTCTCGTCGGGCCCGGGGCGGGATCAGACGACGGTCCGGCAGACCGTTCCGTTCAGGCGGAAGACCGTCGGGGACGGGTTGGCGCCGTTGTTGCCGCCGACGAAGCCGAAGTCGACGGAGTTGCCGCCGTTGGGGGCGAGCCTGGCGTTGTACGCGCCGTTGGTCACGCGGACGTGCTGCCCCTCGGCGGTGATGTCGGCGTTCCACCAGGAGTCGGCGGACTGTCCGGTCGACGGCCAGTCGAAGTCCAGTGTCCAGCCGTTGATGTCCGCCGGGCCGAGGTTGCTCACCACGACGTCGGCGACGAAGCCGTTGCCCCAGCCGGTGGTCACCTGGTACGCGACGGTGCAGGTGCTGTCGTCGGGGGTGCCGGTGGTGAAGGTGAGCGGTTCGGAGGGCCGGGAGAGGTGCCCCGCCTGGTCCCGGGCCAGCACGTTGACCGTGTGCCGGGAGCCCGGCGGCAGGTTGTGGAGCGTGGTGGAGGTGCCGGTGGACGAGCCGAGCAGCTGGACGGTGGTGCCGAGCTGCTCGTAGACCTCGTAGCGGTCCACCGCGCCGGTGGTGGCCGGCCAGCTCAGGGCGACGGTGTTGGCGCCGACCGCGGTGGTCCGGGGCGCACCGGGAGTGCCGACGGTGGCGGCGGACGAGCCGGTGCCGCTCTTCGGGTGCATGGTCAGCACGGTGACGGAGTAGGGGGCCAGGGTCGCCGAGGAGGAGGTGGCGGTGCCGGTCGCGTCCACCAGGCCGTCGTCGCCGGGTGCCCACCGCTGGACGGAGGGCGCTGCGGCGCCCGCGGTGAAGCCCGGGTACCGCAGGTCCACGGTGTGCTCGGCGGAGGAGCTCTTGTTGAGCAGCAGGACGCTGAGGTCGCCGTTGGCCCGGAGCACCGCGTGGGAGGAGACCTCGGGGTCGGAGGTGCCGGAGGCCACCACGCTGTCGCCCGGGTCGCTGAGGGCACCCAGCGCCTTGATGCCCCAGTACGGCGCGAACGGGGTGTTCACCGCGGGCTCGCAGACGCTGCCGGAGCAGCTGCCGTTCGACAGCATGCCCATGTCGCCGTAGTCGGTCTCACCGCCGACCGTGGTGACGGCGCCCGCGCCGTTGTGGGTGTCCCACCAGTCCACGGTGAAGACGCCGTTCTCCAGCGCCGTCATCACGGCCTCCGCGGCGAACAGGCCGTTGGGGCGGCTGGTGAAGGCACCGCTGCCGGAGTTGGAGTTCACCTCGGTCATCGCGATGCCGATGCGCGCGGAGTCGGTACCCGCGTACTGGTCCAGCAGGGTGCGCACCTGGCGGAGCTCGCCGGGGAGTTGCTGCACGGCGGCCAGCGACTGGTCGCCGGTGCTGGTGTTGGGGTACCAGTGGACGCTGACGAAGTCGACGTCGTGGGCGACGGCGGCGAGCACGGTGTGGTTCCAGTCGCCGGTGTCGCCGGCGGCCACGATGCCGTCCGGCCAGTTGCCGGGCATGGTGAGCACCGCGCCGATCTTGACGGTGGGGTCGACGGCCTTCATGGCCGCGGCGTACGCCTTGACCTCCCTGGCGTACTGGTCGGGCGTCTTGTCGGCGTGGACGTCGTTCTCCCAGCCGCTGCCGTAGACGCCGTTGCCGTAGATCTCGTTGCCGATCTCCCAGTACTTCGCCCCGTAGTTCTTGGTGACGTTGGCGTACCGGACCCAGTCCGCGGCCTCCTGGGCCGTGCCGGAGCCGTAGTTGGCGATCAGGACCGGCTGGGCGCCGGAGGCCTTTACGGTGCCCATGAAGGCGTCGAAGTCGGTGCCGGGGGCGACGTACCCGCCCGGTGCGGTGTTGTCGACCCAGTGGTAGATGTCGGAGTAGGAGCCGCCCGGGTAGCGCAGCGCGCCGATTCCGGCGGCCTTGTACAGGGAGACCACCTGGGGGTCGTTCATGTACGAGTCCCAGACGGCGGCGTTCGCGCCGAGCGCGGTGGAGCCGACGGTGCCCAGACCCGCGCTCGCGTTGACCGTGACGGTGGTGCACCTGGCCGAGCCGCGGATCAAGGCGGGCGTCCTGCTCGCCGC